>JAFQWG010000051.1 GCA_017407605.1 Agathobacter sp.
GAATCCAGTGCCACCGAGACCGATGCCTCGTCCAGAAGGGCCGATGAATCCGGTGCCACCGAGACCGATGCCTCGAAATGAGGAAGATTTGTCGATGCAGCAATACGGTCGAGGCAGAGAGCATGCATGGCTACGCAGTCTCATTGGTATTTTGTTCCATGATGAAATTTATCGTAGAAGATGCAGACATCGTAGATGTAGCCGCTGGTGGTAATTGCCAGATAGAAATACTTTAGTTACGCAAGGTGAAACAGATGAATAATAAAGCCACAAAACCAATTGTGCTGATAGTCGTATTTTTGATTTCAGTATTTGTGTTTAGTATGTTGACCAATAAAGTGAATATCGATTCAACTACTACGATGGATGAAGCCAGCCTGCCAGTTATGCATTTTGTGTATGATGATAAGGTTATCAACGAACTGCATGGTTATGTGCAGGAAATGGATATGTTATCCATGAGGGATGGACTTATGCCAATTGGAGAGGAACGTGCTCTTCATTTGGAAATTATGACTTATGGAAATGAAGTAGATAATCTTTCCTATAAAATAAGAAGTATGAATGGAAAAAGATTATTGGTGGAAGAAGAAAATGCTGATATTACAGTGACACAAGACAAGGTGAGCTGTAATATCAGTCTTCCAAGTCTTTTAGAGGACAATCAGGAATATAATATGGAGGTTGTGCTTGCAATAGGAGACAAAGAGGTACATTATTACACTCGTATTGTAAGATCAATGGATTATCATATTGATGAGAGTTTAGATTTTGCTATGCTCTTCCATGAATACACCTTCCGTGATGATGCTAAGGACTTTATTCCGACTTACATGGATCCAGCTACAGGGGATGCGACAACATTAAGTTATGTAGATTTGTCTTGTACACTAAGACAAATTACATGGGCTGATTTTACAGGAGTGAAATTGACAGAACCAGTGGCTTCATTTAAAGAAGTAGGAAGTTCTTATAATGTTATTACATTAAATTATGTAATGACAAATGTAAATGAAGAAAACCAGGTAGAATATTATAATGTGGAGGAGTATTATCGTTTGAGATATACCCCTACTCGTATCTATGTTTTGAATTTTGAACGTAGAATGAATCAAATTTTTAGAAGTGAAAATAATTTCTTTTTAGGAACAACAGGAATTCTATTGGGAATTCGAGATAATGATGTAGAGTATCTGGCAAATGATTCTGGAAACTGTATTGCATTCGTGCAGGAAGGGGATTTATGGTGCTATGATCGTGTGAATAATACGATTTCACAGGTATTCAGTTTTCGTGGTGTAGAAGGAATCAACAGTCGAGAAAATTGGGACCAACATGATATTCAAATCATTCGTATTGATGAAGCAGGAAGTGTTTCTTTTGTGGTATCTGGTTATATGAATCGAGGTAACCATGAAGGTCAAGTAGGTGTGGTTGTATATCATTATGATGGGATTGCACATACATTGGAAGAGGAAGTATTTATTCCGAGTAAAAAGTCTCATGAAGTACTTCAGGCAGAGTTGGGAGAGCTTTTATATGTAAATGAGCAAAAGCTGCTTTATCTTACATTGGACGATGATATCTATAGAATAGATATGAATTCATTTACCGTTTTGCCTTTTATGAGTAGCGATACGGATGAAAGTTATGCTATTTCTGAGAGTGGACGTTATTTGGCATGGGTAGAGTCAGAAAAAATGTATTCTTGCACAAGCATACATTTAGAGGATTTGAAGATTGGAATTACCTATGAAGTAGAAGCGGAGAATGGTTGCTATGTGTTACCAATCGCTTTCGTAGGAGAAGATTTTGTATATGGTGTAGCACAAGCAGAAGATGTAAAGGCGAATGCATGGGGAGAACTGATTTACCCAATGAGTAGATTGGAGATTTTGAACACTTCTGAAGAAAAGCGTGACGTGATAAAAACATATTCTCCTAATGAGAATAAAATTGGAACAGTTACAGTGGATGGTTCAAATATTTATGTAGAATTGGTAGTAGAAAGTGATGGAAAACTAGTAGTTTGTGGGGCAGATACGATTATGAATAGAGAGGCAGAGCCTGCAAACAGTGTAAAATTACGTAAATCTGTTACAGAGTTAAAGCAAACGCAAGTTGCGATAAACATGAAGGAAATAAAAAAGGATAGTGCGGTGAAGACAATTATGCCAAAACATATCCTTTTGGATGAATCTCGTAATGTGTCGCTGGATATAAAACTGGAAGGCTATTATTACGCTTATGCACGAGGAAAGGTCTTCGTGGCAACAAAAGATGCTGGAGAGGCAATACGCTGTGCAAATGAGAATTATGGCGTAGTGGTTGATTCTAATTTGAAGTATATTTTTAAACGTGAAAGAAGTACATCACAGGCAGCATTAACCAATTTGGTGGTGAATGAGGTAGATGCTACAGCGTCTACACTTATGAAAGCAACAAGTATTATTCTTACACGAGAAGGAGTCGGAATCAGTGTAAGTGATTTAGCTATAGCAGGTCAAACTCCAATACAGATTTTGCAGAGTACATTAAAAGAATGTGTTGTGCTAGAAATCAAAAATTGTACGTTGGATGAGTTGCTGTATTATATTGATCAGGAGACGCCCGTACTTGCCCGCACAGGTGTAGACAGTGCCATTTTGTTAACTGGATATACCTCAAGTGCGATAACATATTATGATCCCGCGACGAAGCAGAGTAAAACAGTTAGTTATGAAGAAATTACTCGCTTGTTTGAGAATGGTGGAAATTACTTTATAGCATACGTAAAATAGCACAAAATCATTGTCATTTTGAACAATTAAGAAAACTCATTTTCGAATCCTTAGTGTAAGTTTAACAGAATTTTCAGAAGTGCTTGCAAAACCTAGAAAATTAGGCTATATTGAGTTTTGTATTTTAGGATTGGAATAAGGAGTGCAAAATGAGCAGAAAAAATGTAATTGTTTCTAATGTATCAGATGGCCACGCGAATCCAATCGCTGAACTGGTTCAGTTAGCGTGTAGATTTGACAGCGAGATTATTTTAGAAAGTGATAATCGTAGAATTAATGCGAAAAGTATTATGGGGATTATGGCTTTCAATCCATCGGAAGGTATGTCAATCAACATTGTGACTGAAGGTTCAGATGAAGAAGAAGCAGTATTAGCAATCGAAAAATTCTTAGTTTGTGAATAAGGAATTCTGAGGAGGAAGAAAATCATGGCAACAAAGAAAGCAACAACAAAAGCAACAGAAGTTAAAGAAGTAAAAGAAGTTAAAGTAGAAGCTCCAGTAGCTGAAGTAAAAGAAGTTAAAGCAGAAGCTAAAAAGGCTCCAGCTAAAAAAGCTCCAGCAAAGAAAGCAGCTACAACAGAAAAGAAAGCTCCAGCTAAAAAAGCTGCTGCTAAAGCTGAAACAGTTATCACTCTTGAATTTGGTGATTACACAACAGTTATGTCAACAGTAGAAGAAAAAGTAAAAGCTCAGATTGTAGCTGAAGGCGTGAAAGCATCTTCTATCAAATCTTTAAACATCTATGTAAAACCTTTTGAAAACAAAGCTTACTATGTAGTAAACGGCGATATAACAGGTTCTGTAGATTTATTCTAATTTGTGAAAACAATGAGAAATGCATAATACATAAAAACACAGCACTGAGCTTGCTCAAGATGCTGTGTTTTTTTATGTATTATGATGTTGCCAAGCATCTAGGAAAAGGACCAGTGAACCTTTTTTCAGAGGCGAATACTACGGCCGAGGATGTTTTTCATAAAAAAACGAGCCTCTTACGAGACTCGTTCGTGCCCAGAGCCGGAATCGAACCAGCGACACAAGGATTTTCAGTCCTTTGCTCTACCAACTGAGCTATCTGGGCATGATGTGTTCACAACGAATATATTTTACATCAGGTTTGAGTTGTTGTCAAGGTAGAAAGTTGTTATACAGAAGATATTTTGTTTTAACTAAAGAGATTATATTTATAGAGCAGGGTTGTTCAAGAAAGTAAGAAACGCAGCTTACATATATTTAAAAATGGACCTTTAGCGGTAGTCGTTACTTAATGAGTAGCAAGCGATAGCTTGGTACGAATTTAGTAACGTGACGTCACCGCGAAGAGCGAAAGCGAGTCCAAACTTTAAATATATGTAAGCTGCGTTTCGTATTATTTAGAACAACAAATTTACTGTATAAATATTCTATTTAAGATAAGGTAAAATATCTTCTGTATAACAACGAAGTGTTTCACCAACGCTCCACGCCTGTCCATAGCAACCACGTCCATTGTGTGGTGCATTTCCGTCAAAGATTTCGCAGATGGAACCGACACAGTTGTTATTTAAGTGAGCTACCATAGGTTCCAACATTTCAAGTGCTTTCTTAGCAGTTTCAGCATTTCTGCCATATACATTACAGTATGCTGTGATGAAGCCGCCTGCAATGAAGCCCCATGCAGTTCCCTGATGATATGCAGCATCACGTTTTGGAAGAGAGCCAACATAAATTGGATGATAATCTTCGTGTGCTGGGTCGAGGGAACGAAGTCCTACACCAACGAATAGCTTTTCTTTTACTACGTCTACAACCGATTTTGCTTTGTCAGAATCCAGCATAGTGTATGGAAGTGCAACCGCGTAAATCTGGTTTGGACGGATAGAAGCATCATAAACATCTTCCGTATGATTTGGGTTCACATGTCCACAGTCATCATCAATTACATCATAGAGACAGCCATCTTTTTCATTCCAGAATTTTTCGCAGAAGGAAGCTTTTACTTTTCCTGCTAAATCGCCATAGTGTGTAGCATCTTCGCCGAATTTGTTAGCAAGGTCTTCCATAACCTTTAATGCATTGTACCAAAGGGCAGAAATTTCAACTGGCTTACCATGACGAGGTGTAACTACCCAGTCACCTACGCGTACATCCATCCAAGTAACTTGGTCGGTACCGCTACCTGCATGGATGAGGCCATCACTTTCCATATAGATAGAGAAATCAGTGCCTCTCTGGTATGCAGCACAGATATTTTTTAAAGCAGGATAGATGTTTTCCTGAATGAATTTATGTGCTTCTGGTGTGTTGTTATATTCTAAGTATTTATGTACAGCATAGAAGTACCAAAGGGAACCATCTACAGTGTTGTATAGTGGTGCTTGACCATTATCAGGGAACATATTTGGGACCATC
>JAFQWG010000052.1 GCA_017407605.1 Agathobacter sp.
ACTCTGTCCATACTTATCCGGTCCTTTGGAAGTACGGTAGGTATTATAACCAATGAAGCTATTTTCCTTATATTCCACCGTCACAAAATGAGCCCCGATTTTCCACTTGTTACGCCACCAGTAATACAAAATACACACATCTGATTCCTTCGCCAAGGCATCAAACTCACTACGTCTAGAAGTACACCTTACTGAAAAACCATGACGTTTAAAAAACACTGCAGGTGCATAAATTGCGGTGCCTGTATTTCCATGCACGAGCGGAAACTGACGCTCATAGAAACGAATCAGACTTTCTGGTTTTATATTCTTATATCCCATAAGACGAAGCGCATTATAAGTCGCAATCCAGCCACAGCCAGTCGCTGCACTAGAACGAAAACCATAACGCCATTTTTCTTTTGGTATATCCCTTTGACAATAGATAAGTTCTTGCATAATAACCCTCCAACATATTAATTCTTAAGTGCTTCTAAATATCCTAATAATCTTGCTCGTGCTTTTGCATCAAGACCTTCATATGCTTCAATTAATTGATCTTCTTCTGTACCTTCTACTACAATTCGATAATTCGCTTTATTTGTTCGAGTACCTTCTTCTTTTACATTAGAAAGCAATTGATAAGGCGAAACACCCAAAAAGTCACAAATCGCTAATATTTTATCTGAAGCTGGATTCGTTTTCTTTTTACGCCAATCACTTATAGTACTCTGTGGAATATTTGTCGCAATGGAAAGTTCCTTCTGCGAAATTCCTTTGGCATCTAATATTTCAAAAATCTTCTCACTAATAGTCATACTATTCTCCTAATACAGAAACATAAAAATAGAATTGAATAATTGTTATTAACATGTTATGATGTATTTACAAAAAAGAGCAATCGCCCACAAGGTGGTTAGCCTCTGTACAAAGTATCTAAATGTCTACCTTGCACCGCCAAGTACAAAGGTAGGCATTTTTATTTTCGCTTATTGTTCCTATCTATGTAGGTAAGCAATGCAAGGAGGAACGAGCCGCCAAGGAACAGCAGACTTATCATTTCATAAGTTTCCATTTGCACCACCGTCTCCGTTCCACTCCGGTCGGCGCTAAGCAAACGTCCCCCGGACGTCTAGCGCCCTTCTCTCACAAGTAAGGGAGGCTACCACTTTGTACACGATTACCCTTAGATACATAGTAGCATAACCTAATCGTATATTCAATATAATTCTATTTTGCGGATTATTACTAATAATGAATATTAAAATCGGCACGGAATATTCCGTGCCGATTACTGTATTACAGTACTATCCCCTCTACAAATCTCTTCATAGATTCCACAATATAATTCACATTCTCTTCCCTGCAAATCGTATCAAACGGTGTATGTATTCTAGCCACATATCTGCCAACAGGTGACTTTCGAAGTGCACACACTCCAACCCCCTTGTTAAAATGCATCTGGTCTGAACCAAACATCATAGGCAGCATATTTCTGCTTAAAAACTCTACATCATAACGACCTTTGCAGGATTCAAACGCCTGTACAAATCCCTCGTACAAATCATCTTTTCTAGCTTTCTCTTTGCCTAATACAACAATATCCCTGCCATCTCCCACGCAGTCAAAATTGATAAGAAGCTTGTTATTCATCTCTTTTTTATGCTTCTCATAGAAGAAGCTAGAACCAAGCAGACCTTTTTCCTCATTATCAAAATACACCACACAAACCTTGCTTCTATCCTCTTCTGGTATAGCCTCAAGAATCTTAGTAATGGTAATTGTACCAGAGGTATTGTCATTTGCTGTATGTTTATTGCGGTATCCAAATAACATATGGAATAAGAATGCGTAGAGAAATACCATCATCACCACACCAGGTTCAAACATATTGTTGGTTACCAAGGCAAAAATCAATGTAAATAAAAATGCTATTCCAAATATCAACACCAACAATACTAATTGAAACAAGATAAAAAGCACTGGATTCGTTGGCGTCATAAGATTTGGAAAAGGAATCACCGCACAAGTATCATAATGCGCAGTAAAAAACACCTTTGCCGTCTTAGGATCACCAACTACGATATTGCGGGATTTTAAGATACCCTTGCCCTTTTCTTCTATCGTAATGTCATTTTCCACATCATAGCCAGCACAGCTAAGACGTGCTTTAATATATTCAATAAACGCAGTCTTTTCTTTATTTGATTTTCTTACTTCATAATCTTGTAAAATGATGTCTTGCATAGTTGTACTCCCATTGGTTATTTATTAATAATAACTATAACATTCCAAAAAACAAAAGAAAAGGAGAACTTACTATGAACCAATTAGAAACAACTATTCAAGATTATCTAGCCTATTGCCAATCTCAAAAAAGACTTGACGCAAAAACACTAAAAGCTTATCGCATTGATTTAACCCAATTCCAAAATAAGATTTCTATTTCCAATACAGCTCACATCACTTCACAAACACTAGAAGACTATATCGCTGTTTTACACCAAAATTACAAACCTAAGACCGTAAAAAGAAAAATCGCCTCTTTAAAAGCCTTCTTTCACTACCTCGAATATCGTGAAATCATTTCCAGTAACCCATTTCATCGTATGCAAATAAAATTTCGTGAACCAGTTGTTTTACCTAAAACAATTCCACTACCAACCCTGGAAACCTTTCTCTCAACTATATATACCCAACGGATAACTGCCACTACCGAATATCAACGCAAAACCGCACTACGAGATGCAGCTATCATTGAACTTCTCTTTGCAACTGGTATACGAATTTCAGAACTTTGTTCTTTACACAAACATGATGTAAACCTATTCGAAAAAACAATACTC
>JAFQWG010000053.1 GCA_017407605.1 Agathobacter sp.
CCAACCTCTGGAGAGTTTGGTTCATATCTTCCGTGGCAGTCACTTCCTCCTGTTAGGAAAAGATGATATTTATCTGCATATTCTCTTATAATCACCTTATCCTTATCAGCATTTGCATGATGGTTCAATTCCAAACCATCTAAGCCTGCCTTTACCAATTCCGGAATTAATTCAAAATTCTGTTGTTGACCACTATGCGCCAAAACAGCATAACCTCCAGCATCTTTGATTGCCTTTATTGCTGTAAATGGATTTAAATATTCAATATCAAAATGACATATTCCATTATTTTTAAATGTTGAATAATAGAAATCTCCAAACAATTCCGGTACCTTTCCCTGTGCAAGCAGCCAATCCATAATATGCTGCTTATAAATATACTTTCCATCTGCTTTTGCTATGCAATCTATGTCTATATCGTATCCATTTTCTCTCAAAATCTGTATTTGCTTCATAGAATTGTCATTTCTTGCTTCCAAAGTTGGATGTACTACTTTTTCTACAATTTCTGGTCTTTTAATCCCAAAACCTAATACATGAACTCTGAAATTCTTATCATAATCAAATGCAGAAATCTCAATCCCTGCACATACCTTTACCTTAGAACTTTTAGGCAGCTTTAATGCATGTGAAAAGGTATCATGATCCGTAATAGCAATTGCATCCAGGCCTTTTTTCTCTGCTGCTGCAACAATTTCCTCCATGGTATAGCTTCCATCTGAAATTGTTGAATGTATATGCATATCTGCTTTTAACACTTATTTGTCCTCCGTAATATTTCTAGCATGCTTCTGATTCTGCCAATACTTCTGCTGCATATTCCATACGGTAGTCAATTGGCACCTTTCTTTTTTCACGCATCTCAAATCTAGCATCTGCCAATGTTCTGATTGCGATGTCATCATGAAATACACCAAGCATTGCTGTGCCCTGCTTTTTTAATTCTAAAATGAGATTCATAACCCATTCCTTACTTATCTTATCAAGAGAAGCGGTCGGTTCATCCAATAGCAAAAATCGTGGACTTGTAATTAACGCATTGGCAATATTAAGTCTCTGTTTTTCACCACCACTAAAGGTAGCAGGATACATATTCCATAAATGCTCTCCAATTCCCACACACTTTAAATATTCCTTTGCTTTTTTTCTGGCTACCTCTTGAGCTACCCCATGAGCTGTTTGTGTATTAATCAGGATATCTAGTGCGGAAATACGAGGAATCACACTAAAAAATTGTGATACGTAACCAATTTCTTCTTTTCGAAGCGCAATAATTTCCCATGGCTCTGCTGTTGCAAGATTGATGCTGGTTCCATCTGCCTTTTTATACCATACATTTCCACCTGTTGGCGTATAAGTACGATAAATACATTTCAATAATGAAGATTTCCCACATCCACTTGGTCCTGTAATCGCAGTCAACGTTCCTGGCTCAATATGAAGGTTAATATTCTCAAATCCCTCAATCTGCGCATCATCTCTAATATGCATATAAAACTCTTTACATAGATTTTCTACTCTTATCATATTTTTACCTCATTTTCTTCTTAGGCACTTTTTATATGTTCGCGATAATTCAGATTTAAAACCTTTTTACCATCAACAAAGGCTGCATGTACTACTGGCATTTTGTCTCTTTTTCCAACAATAAGCAGGTCTGCAATCATTCCTTCCTCAATAGACCCTGTTGTCTCACCGATTCCAACTGCG
>JAFQWG010000054.1 GCA_017407605.1 Agathobacter sp.
ATCGCACACTGTGATTACTAAATCTTGCTGTTCTTTAAAATCTGCAATAGCTGATTTTCCAGCTAAATAAACATTGAAATCTGGCTTTTCACCAGCGGCCAGCTGTGCTTTGATTTTGTCGATTGGAGATACGTAGATAAACGCATCGAACCCTTTTTCAATCAACATATCTCTTAATATTTCAGCAGGTGTTTTTCGATTTGCATTATGTCCAAGAGCAAGTGCAGTCATAATAGACATAGGTGTGTCAGCCCCTTTAATATGAACAATCATAACACGTTTTGTTTTTTCAGGAGATAAAGGCAAAACGCCTTCTTTTGTATATTTTACGAGAGTCAGAGCATCTTTGCTAATCTTGGCAGCACTAGCTGCATACTCTGGATTATATAAAACGGATGCTAAGTTTTCAGCAGGAGGAACAAGTTCATCCTTGGATATCTTATGTAATCCCATGTGAGCTTTTGTTCCTAAAATACGAGTCAGCGCTTCTGTCATTCGAGATTCACTTATGATACCAGTTTTATATGCATTCAGCATTGTCGCAAAATCCTCGTCAGGATCATTGAAGAAGAGGAACATATCACAGCCTGCGTTAATGCAAGTTGGAAGCATATCTTCTCGCTTCATCTGACAGGTCATACCTACCATATGAGAAGCATCAGTAACAACCATACCATTGAATCCTAATTCACCACGAAGTAACTCTGTCATGATTTCAGGACATAAGGTAGCTGGTAGAATCTGTTTGTCAGAAATATCAGGATTTGTTTCACGCATAAAAGTAGGCATCATGATATGACCACCCATAATAGCTTCTACGCCATTATCAATAAGTGTTTTATAGACATGTCCGTAGGTTTCCATCCATTCTTTGCGACCAAACATATTGTTGTTATTCGATTGGTGGGCATCACGGAAGTCTTGTCCGTTTCCAGGAAAATGTTTTGCTGCACAAGCAAAGTGTTCCGTTTCGCGGGCACCCTCCAAATAAGCTTTACTCATTTCTGCAACACGAACAGCATCATTACCAAATGAGCGAGTAAGAACTTCTGTACATTCCCAATTATAGAGAATATCACAAACCGGCGCAAAGGCCATGTTGCAACCAATGGCAGCAGACTGGGAACCAGAAATGCGGCCCAGGGTCTTTGCATGCTCGAGATTTCTAGTTGCCCCAATTTTGATTCCTGAACCGACATATGTTCCATCAGGGCATGCACCATCTCCGCCTCCTTCAGGATTACATGCGATAAAAACAGGAATCGTTGCATGTTTTTGCAAGAGTCGATTGTGTTCCAATACATTTGCACCAGGCATACCATTATAGCGAATACCGCCTAAATGGTATTTTTCCATTAATTCTTTTAAGTATTCCTCACTATTACCAGAGGTGAGTTGAAAGAATAATTGACCAACTTTTTCTTCATCGGTCATGTTAGTGATGGTACTTTCTACCCACGCAATGTCTTCATCAGACAAATAATAAGGATTTGCTTTTAGATTAACCATAGAATCTCCCTTCCAAGTTTTTTATTTTATTATAAACAGAAAAAACTATTGTGCATACGTTCCAAAAATGCACTTGTGTTACCCGAAGATAAAAAAATAAAAGCTTATCTTTGCACAAAATTTCAAAGATGAGCTTTTATTTCGTTTTATATAGTAACAATAGGACAAGTTAGAAGTTGATAAATGGTTGTCGTAAGTTGTTCTTTTGATTCTTGGTATCCACTATGATGCCAGGTGACAATAAGAGTAATTATTCCACTTACAGCAAAAAGTACATTGTTTGGATCGGAGATATTTCCTTTGGCATGTAATAGTTGCAAAAATCCAGTATCCTCTCTCCAAGCATGAATAAGAACTCGTTCTATAAGTTTCGTACTCAGTCTGTTTTTTTCTAAAGCATCCAGTAAGGGTTTGTGAAGCTGCCAGTAGGAGAGATATTGTAAAATTTCTTTAATGTCGTCAAGGGAATCTCCTACATCACAACTTTTGAATTTAGAGTAATCCAATAAAGTATGGTCTATTAGTGCACAAAGAACATCGTCTTTATTGCCAAAGTATCGATAAAAGTTCTTGCGTGCAATTCCAACTTGAGCACATAAATCTGTAACAGAAATATTTTCATAAGGAACAGTTTTCATTATATTTAGCAGACAAGTTTCAAACTCGCGTTGTCTCGCTGCAGATTCTATGGTTTTGCAATTTTTGTACATTATATATTTCTCCTAAATGTAAATATAAATTTATCCTAATATCTGAGAGGTTATTTGTCAATGTAGCCAAATTATTTGGAAGACTTTTTATGTCTTAGGTTACAAAAATGTATTTTTGGTATCTTCGGCATAAAAAGATTTGGGCTTATAATAGACTAAAAGTGGGGAATCAAGCCCACAGAAAGAGAGGAAGTTCTTATGGGAAAAAATGTCCAATTGGACGAAAAGGGATACCGTAAATTTGGTATGCTGGATAAGGTATCTTATGCGGCAGGTGATTTCGGTTGTAACATGAGTTTCGCGTTGGCAGGTACTTGGTTTACTTTATTTTGGACACAGTACATGAAAATCGACTCGCTGTTTTTTGCAGGTTTGTTGATTGCTTTGAAGGTTTGGGATGCTATCAATGACCCACTTATTGGTACTATGATGGATGCTAATACAAAACAGTACAAGGAAGGAAAGTTTAAGCATTGGATTAAAGTTGGTGGCTTTGGATTAACAGTTGCAGCATGCTTATGTTTCTTGCCTATTCCAAAAGCAAATATGATTGTTAAATGTATTATTTGTGCATTAGGTTATGTTGCATGGGATGCGTGTTACACAGTAGTAAATGTTCCATATGGTTCTATGTTATCAGTTATCACTTCAGATCCTGGTGAAAGAGCTGAATTAGGTGCATGGCGTGGATTAGGTTCTATCATAGCTGGTTTACCAATGGGTATTATTTTACCAATCGTTTTATACGATGAAAATCAAGATATCATGGGTACACGATTATTTATTGTTGCATTAGCATTAGGCGTTGTTGGTTTGCTTGCATTCCAATTTATGATTAGAACTACAGTACAGCGTGTTGAAACTGCACCAGTAACAGAAAATACACCTAAATTCAATTTTGTGAAATCTGCAAAGAATTTCGTAAAGAATCGTGCGGCTTTAGGTGCAACATTGATTCCTGTATCTATGTTCCTTGGATCATACGGTGCAGCTACGGCAACTACTGTTATGTTCCAGGCATATTTCCAGAATACTGCAGTTTCTGGTTTAACTAGCATGATTACAATGGTTTGTATGTTAGTAGTTATTCCATTTTCTAAGAAGTTGGCAGAAAAATATGGTAAGAAAGAATCATCTGGTTTAGGTTTGTATTTAAGTATTGCAGCTTGTATTTTAATGTTGGTAGTTCCTATTCCAGCAAGTGGAGCTGGCATTGCTATTTATATGGTATTACAGTTGCTCAACAATGCAGGTTTATCCGTTGCAAGTATCATGAGTAACGCAATGATGGCCGATGCAATTGACTATAATGAATGGAAAAATGGCGTTAGAGAAGAAGGTGTAACTTATTCGATTCATTCTTTCTTCCGTAAATTGGCACAGGGTGTTGGACCATCTATGGGATTAGTCTTGATGGTTATGTTAGGTTACAATGAACAGCTTGGTGCAGCACAGCCATTTGAAGTAGCATTAAATATGCGCTATTTAGTTGCAGCATTATATTTGGTGAGTGCTGTATTAATGTATATTGGAGTTAAGTTTGTATATAATCTTGATAAAGAAACTTTGAAAAAGATGAATAAAGAATTGGGCCGATAGGAAGTATATACAGGCCCAATGTAAAAGCAAAGGATTAAAAAGGAGGTTTTTGAACCTCCTTTTTTGATAGATGACACAGGTTTTGACTACAAATATTGTAAAGTAGGGTGCCTGTAGGGTATAGGATGTATACTGTAAAAAGTGGAAAAAACTAAGAAATACATAGAATGGCGTGTATATGGTGTTGGTGCTTTGTTAAATAGCAATATGCCATACGTTTGCAACTAAGATTTAGAGTAAATATTGTAAATGAGTTTAAAGCCTTTAAACACTTTGTGTTTAGAGGCTTTTTTTGTTATAATAAGACAAACTTGTGAAATCAAAGGAGTACCACATGGAAAATCAGGAACAGGTTCACAAACGACGTGTGCGTTATTCGGGCACACATCCGAAAAGTTATAAAGAAAAATACAAAGAGCACAATCCAGAAAAATATGCAGATACCATCGCAAAGGTAATCCAAAAAGGTAGCACTCCTGCGGGGATGCATATCTCGATAATGGCGCAGGAAATCTTAGATTTCTTGCAGATTAAACCAGGTATGACAGGGCTGGATGCGACACTTGGCTATGGTGGACATACTAAGGCGATGCTTCAAAAATTAGAAGGTAATGGTCACATCTATGCGTTAGATGTAGACCCAATCGAATCTGAAAAGACCAAGGAACGCTTAAAAAATCAAGGATTCGGAGAAGATATATTAACCGTTCGACTTCAGAATTTTGCAGACATTGATCAGGTAACCAAGGATACTGGAAAGAAATTTGATTTTATCCTTGCGGACTTAGGTGTGTCTTCGATGCAGATTGATAATCCGGACCGCGGCTTTTCCTATAAAGTAGAAGGTCCTCTTGACCTGCGTATGAATCCACAAAAGGGCAAAAGTGCAGCAGACCGCCTGAAGGAAGTGAATTATCAGGAGCTTGTAGGCATGCTGTATGAAAATGCAGATGAAGAATATGCTGAAGCAATCGCAAGAACGGTTATGAACTGGCGTAAAAAGGGCAAACCAATTGAAACAACAACCCAGTTTAAAGAAGTGATTGAAGAGGCGCTTAGCTTTATTCCAGAAAAAGAGCGAAAAGAAGCGGTAAAAAAATCTTGCCAGCGTTCGTTCCAGGCACTTCGTATTGATGTAAATAGTGAGTTTGAGGTGCTTTATGCATTTTTGGACAAGCTTCCAGGAGTGCTTGCGCCAAATGGAAGAGTTGCAATTCTTACTTTCCATTCGGGAGAAGACCGTCTGGTAAAACGTTCTTTCAAGGAATTGGAGAAGTTGGGAATTTACAGTGAAGTGTCAAAAGACGTGATTCGACCTTCACAGGCAGAGTGCGTGCGAAACGGACGCGCAAAATGTACGAAAATGCGCTGGGCAATACGTGCTGGCGAATAAAAGGATAACGATTGAGGAGTATGAAAAATGCCAAGATTATTTTTTAGATATGGTGCAATGGGAAGTTCAAAAACAGCCAATGCACTCATGGTTTGTTATAATTATGAAGAAAGAGGTCAGAAGGCCTTACTTGCAAAGTCTGCAATAGACACAAGAGATGGTGTAAATATCGTGCATTCAAGAATTGGCTTAGAGAGAGAATGTATTTTACTTGAGACTTTATGTAACGATATGACAGAAGAAGAAATCAGAAGCTATGATGCGATTGTAGTAGATGAAGCACAGTTTGCAACACCTGAGCAGGTAGACTTTTTGGCGCACCTCGTAGATGACTTTGGAATTCCTGTGCTCTGTTATGGTCTTCGTGCTGACTTCCAGAATAAATTATTCCCGGGAAGTGAGCGACTGCTTACGATTGCAGATGAGATTCAGGAAATCAAGACGATCTGCTGGTGTGGATCCGCTGCAAAATGCAATGCAAGATACAACGAGCATGGTATCGTAAGAGAAGGTGCACAGGTAATGCTCGGTGCAAATGACAGTTATATTGCACTTTGTAGAAAGCACTTCTTAGAAGGAAATTTCGGTCCCAACTGGAAATATGGTCAGGATTAAAAAAACATGCCCCGC
>JAFQWG010000055.1 GCA_017407605.1 Agathobacter sp.
ACAAATTGGCTAACATTAAATCTGCAAAGAAAAGAATCGAAGTTGCTGCAATTAGAACAGCAAAAAATAAATCTATCAGATCTGAAGTTAAGACAGCTACTAAGAAAGTAGAAGCTGCTGTTGCTGCAAATGATAAAGCTGTTGCTACAGAAGCATTAAAGAACGCTACTTCTGTTATCGAAGCTGCTGCTTCAAAAGGTGTTTACCACAAAAACAATGCTGCTAGAAAAGTTTCTCGTTTAGCAAAACTTGTTAACGAAATCGCTTAATTAGCACAAATCAATTTTATCACCCTAAAAAATACAACCCACTAGACCGTCATCTAGTGGGTTTTCTTTATTTCTTACTATATGTTACGATAAAAAGTTCTACCGCCATCTGACTATTCATATGGCCAGTCTTTACAGCTTCCTCATATGATACCCCATCTTCTATCGCCTTTTTAATCCGATCCAAGCTGAATGCCTTTGTCTGTCCTTGATATTTTCGAACTGCCCATTCTGGACAACCAGCTTTCGCAGCAATATCTTTATTACCAAAGCCCTGATTACTCATTACTTTTACAGTTAGCAGAATCTGAAACTGTCTGGTAATAAGAAAAAGAATACGCATTGGTTCTTCTTTTAATGCCAAAAGATCATAATACAAGTCCATTGCACGCTTCTGATTATGGCTTGCAATCGCATCCACCATCTCAAATACCTTGTTGCTAATCTGTTCTGTGGTAATCGCCTCTACATCTGCCGGCTCAATTACCTCCTTGTCCATGCAGTAGCAGATTAATTTTTCAAGTTCCTTTTCGATATTCTCCATATCAGTACCTGTTTTAGCAATAAATGTCTGATAAGCTGCCTGCGTGATATTCTTACCTTCTTTTCCAATACGGGCGCCTACCCATTTCATCAAGATCTCATCTGTCTGCGTGCCAAACTCTATTGCCGTACCACACTTTGTTACAGCTTTGTACAATTTGGAACGCTTATCAATCTCCTCTTCTACAAACACAAAATAGGTTGCCTCTGGAAGCTCTGCCAAATAATCTCCAAGCTCATCTCCACCTTTTTTAAACAGCTTACTATCCTCTAACAAAATAAGTCTTCGCTCAGCAAAAAATGGCATAGTTTCTGCCAAATCAATGATTTCCTTCACATTGATATCCGCACCTTCAAAACCGGTAAAGTTCATGGTATCATCTGGTGACACAATCGCGTTTTTTAACTTCTCACGATACTGGCGAATCAGATATCGCTCTTGCCCATATAAAAGATATGCCTTTTTTAATTGTCCTAATTTAATATCATTGTCTATTGTTTTCATGGTGCTATTGTAACAAACGAATTGTCACTTGTCCATTCTCCATTGTATAAAACAATTTGCATCCAACTGCTTCTATACGACGAATCGCCTCCTCATGTGGATGACCATACATATTCCGTAAAGAGCAAGATATTACGGATATTTCTGGTTTCAAAGCTTCTAACAACTCTGATGAATTGGAATACTTCGAGCCATGATGTGATGCTTTATAAAGCCACACATTATCCACTACACCTTTTTCCAACAACAGCTGCTCCGTTTCCGAAGAAATGTCACCAGCAAAGATTGCTCTCAAAACAGACTCTTTCATACTTACTTTCTCACCTGCAACAGAAATAACGCAGTCTCTATTACACCGTTCTAAGTTAACTTCAAATTTCAAAACCAATGATGCTTCATTCTTATCTTGCATTGATGCATCCCACGGATGCAAGCAAGTAAATGAAGCCACATCCGACATAATCTTATCACCTGCATCCATATATATTACCTGTACACCATATAGTTCCGTAGTAGAAATCAGTTGCAACATATTCTCATCTGCAGGGGCATACTTGGACATCACAAGACAACCTATTTCATAACCACATTTCAGCACTTCAAATATACCTGAAATATGGTCATTATCTGCATGTGATACAAACCAATAATCAATATGTGATACCCCCTTTGATTTCAAAAATGGTAAAACACAGTACTCCCCAACACTTTCCTCACTTGTACTTCCGCCATCAATAAAATATGTTGTGCCATCCCCTGTCGTAATATAAATAGCATCTCCTTGACCTACATCTAAAAAAGTAATTTCAAATGGCTTCGACTTTGGACAAAGGATTATACACAAGCACATTAAACTAATTCCATATATAAGCCTTCTGCTTTTACGCACATATTCACGCGAAGCATCTTGTGTTCTTTTTGTACACGCTTCTCGTTCAAGTTTTTGTATCAATATCACTCCGATTGCAAGAAGCACATAATACACCACTACAATCCACCCCTGTGGTTTTCCACAGACAATCTGGGCAAATGGCAACTTTGCTACACGCTCACATAACCAAATATAAAAGCCAAATCCCCAACTACATGGCAGCAGAATTATTTTCGAAAGTATAGAAAACATACTCCCTATCACCCCACCTGCAAATGAAATCAAGCCCATCAATACCCCTAACACTGCAAGCAAAAAAATAGGTGTAAGGATTGGCAATGTTACCGCATTTACAAGAATTGAATATAATGGAATTTCATAGTAACACGACGCCACCACTGGCAACGTAGCAATCGTTATACCTAGACTCATCATTAGTCCACTTTTTATTTTATATAAACTTTTTCTAATTCCTTTTGCATCACTTTCAAATGCTTTTGAAAATGTATCACCGACAAATCCAACACCAATTAATGCCATGACCGAAAACCAAAATCCCGAATATTCTAGCAAAAATGGATTGTCCCACATCAAAACAAGCACCATTGCCCCAAGGGCATTTAACATATCATAGCTTCGCCCCATGCACTGTCCTAAAAAGAAAATAAGCATCATACCTATGGCACGAACTGCGGACATACTGTTTCCCACAATATATCCATATAACAAAAGCAAACCCGCTGCCAAAATACCAGCACCCACAAAACGGCATCCACACTTTCTAAGTAGACGATAAAAATTACGTCCAATCATTGAAACATGCAGCCCTGAAATCGCCAAAATATGTGATATACCACCCAACTCAAATAAATCCTTTACCTCCTTCGCCAGATTAGTTTTATCTCCCAATAACACCCCTGAAAAAAATCCCGATGCACTTTCATCCATATTATACTGAAGCACCTGTAATAATCTAATCTTTAATGCAAGTAAAAAATCTCTCACTGCACTTTCTCTTACACCAATTTTCTGACTGCTTTCCAACCAAACAGCAAAATCGATTTTTTGGCTCTGGTAAAAGACTAGGCTGTTAAAATTCCCTTCATTCCTAGCAGACTCAAACCTATTTAATTGTCCCTTTATTTTATGGATTTCCCCCACTTGAAAGTGGGTAGATGAAGCATATACCAATACATCATTACATGGTACATACTGTTTCCTTAGACGGATGCAACAATCCGACAGACGCATACGCACTCCATAGTCCGTATGTTTTATTTCTTGAACCTGCCCCCAAACTATTACTTCTTTAGAGGTACTATCTAATTCTCGCATATAACCTGTGCGAAAGCTTTCTTCCGCTTCCATATGCCACATACCTAGAAGAAAAGCAGAAAGAAGTATTAGACTCCTTCCTGCTACTTTCCAATTCGCTTTGTGTTTGACTCCAAAATAGATTTCCTCTCCTATTACCAAAAGTGGAATAAGCAATAATCCCATGCTTTCATACCGTTCAAAAGCCAATCCACTTAAAAAGACGCACGCAAACCATAACAGTGGTCTTTTTCTCATAAAATATTAACTCCTATTTTTTAGGCAACAAATCAAAATTACGCTCATACATTTTTGATAAATCATATGAATATTTAACTGAACCTTTTGTATCTCCGTTAATTGATAACTGGACCTTTGCTACACCTGGCAACTCTGTCAGTGAATTTACGATAGAATACAACAAAATCTCTTCTGTAATCACAACACCTTGATTTTTAAAGGTATCGCTAAAGTTTACATAACAAACGCCATCTACCGTAGAAACCGAAATAAGTTTTGTTCCGGAAGGCACTGTTGCAATTGCGCCTGATTTCTTAGGTCCTTCTATCAATTGTTCCAAAACAAGTTTTTCCATAGAAATATTCGTACTATAGTGAACGGACCTTGTTTCTTTCACAAGTTTAGTTCCATCGACATTAGAAAAATATAAAGTTATGCTTGTCTCAACGCTACTATTAATCTGTTCCCCTGGATTTTCAACAAAACTATCACTTGTCATACTACCTACTAATGTTCCATCATGTGTCATTAGTGGCTCACCTTTAACCTGAAACTCTACCAATGCTACCCCAGGAACCTGCAACACCGTTCGTGCAATGGCAGCACGAATAAGCACTTCTTCGGTAGGTGTTAAATCCTTATATTTCTCAGTAAAATTGATATATAAGCGTGAATTAATAAGCTGATACCACTCTACTTCAACATTAGACGGAACTGTCTGACGAAGTTTTGAAGACTTAGGCGCAGATGCAAGTTTGTCCAATAGCTCTACAATCAATTCCTCGCTATCTTTTGCTTGACTATCATACTCTTCTGCAACAATCCTAGTCATGTCCATATTTAGATAATATACTTGATACTCACCTTTTTCTTTCCCTCCCAAAGCACATCCAGTCATAGAAAATAGAATTGAAAAAGCAAGTACTATACTCAACCATCTTTTTTTCATAAATAAGCCTCTATGCAATATAAGTAAGTGGAATACGCACATCAAATGTAGTCCCTTCACCCAACTCGCTATGTGCTTTAATCATACCTTTATGCATCAATATTGAGTTACGTG
Organism: Agathobacter sp.; assembly: GCA_017407605.1. Classification (GTDB taxonomy): domain Bacteria; phylum Bacillota; class Clostridia; order Lachnospirales; family Lachnospiraceae; genus Roseburia. The sequence goes on from JAFQWG010000055.1 coordinate 4,806, forward strand.
TGATGGCAAGACCAAGTCCCGTACCACCAATTTCTCTTGAATGCGATTTGTCCACACGATAAAATCTTTCATAAATGTGTTCCAACGCTTCTTCCGGAATTCCCATTCCTGAATCTTCAACTTTAATATAAAAATACTGATGATCTGCATTTAATGACACATGCACCCAGCCTTCACCATCATCTTTATTGTACTTGATACCATTTTCTATCAAATTTGTAATTGCCAAAGTAATCTTTACTTCATCTACTTCAGCAGAAACTGGTCGAAAGCTTTCTAACACAAGCTGAACCTTCTGTTTATCAGCAATTGGTTGCAAACGCTTCATAATCTGCTCTAAAAGCTCATTCATATTAACTGTAGTAATATTAAGCGTTGCCCCAGATTTATCCATTTTTACAAGTGAAAGCAAATCATTAATAATCTGTGTTTCACGCTCGATTTCATTCGTAATATCTCCCATAAACTCCTGGTATAACTCAATTGGAGCATCTTGCATGCTATTTAAAGAATCTGCCAACACCTTCATAGACGTAAGAGGAGTCTTTAATTCATGTGATACGTTTGATACAAATTCCTGACGCGATTCATCCATAACACGAATCTTTTTCATCATTTCATTGAACTTTTCACATATAATAATTGTCTCCGTATAATCGTTAACCACTAGTTCTTTATCACTAATACCACCCTGCACCAATGCAATACCATCCGATAGTTTCGTCAAAGGTGTTACCATGTGAATTGAAATTGCAACCCCAATACAGCCAATTACGATAATTACCAAAAACACGATAACTGTTGCAATCTGAGTTAAATAGCTTAAGTTTAACGCAATGTTATCTGTTGACACACTTGCCACCAACACCCCTAACACCGTATTGGTCTCATCGTTTGGGTTTGTAATTGGAATAGACATCTCCAAATATCTATTCTCTGCATCATAACTTGTATTTTCCTCACCTTTAAAACTAAGAATTACTTCTTCCGAAATGATGGTTTTATTATTATCTAAATTATAGGTATCATATATAATCTCAAAATTGTCATCTACAATCAAGATTCGTCCATCATAAATGGTAGTAAGCATACTCATCTGCGCCAATAATGTTTCTGATGAATTTGACACACCATTAATATAATTACTGGTAGCCAACTGATTTGACAAAATTCTAGCCTGGCTCAAAACTTCACTTTCTCGAATCGAAATTGCACGCGTCTCATAAGACGCTAAAATTGCTGAACCAACAATCAAACTCGGAATAATTGCTACAACAATAGCAAACACGATAAGACGACATTTTAAACTTTTGATAAAACCCATAAAACTTGAAGTTTTTTCCATGAAAACGTCCTCATCTATTTCTGAATATAATAATATCCTACGCCCCATTTAGTATGAACATACTTAGGTTCACTTGGGTTTGCTTCTACTTTTTCTCTCAAACGACGTACATGCACGTCTACCGTACGTACATCACCTGGATAATCTTTGCCCCATACTGTTTCTAGTAATTTTTCTCTGCTATATACTTTATTCTCGTTTTTAACAAGAAGCTCTAATAATTCAAATTCTCTACCTGTAAGATTAATTTCTTTGCCTTGTACAAAAAGACGTCTACTATCACAATCCAACTTCAAATCGCCTTTTTCAATTACAGAAGAAGATGCTTCTTTTCTACTGTTGCCAGAGGTTCTACGCATAATTGCTTTAATTCTGGCTTTTACCTCTAAAATATTAAATGGTTTTGTGATGTAATCATCTGCACCATATTCAAGGCCTAAGATTTTATCCATATCTTCACCTTTTGCAGTAAGCATTACAATTGGCACATCTGAAAATTCTCGAATCGCCTGACATACTTCAAATCCATCCATCTTTGGAAGCATTACATCTAAAAGAATCATGTCATATTCTTTTTCTTTCGCCATGTTATAAGCTTCTTCGCCATCATACGCACAATCCACTTCCATCTGATCCTGTTCTAAACTGAAACGAATTCCTTTTACAATTAATTTTTCATCATCTACTACGAGAACTTTCTTTGCCATTACACACCTCAGTTAATCACAATATATTCTTTCATTTTTTTGAACACACCATCCTTGATTCCCTCGACATTTTTCACTTCCTCAATAGAAGAAAATGCTCCGTGCGTCTCTCTGTACGCCACTATTGCACTTGCTTTTGCTTCTCCTATCCCTGGAATTGTCATAAGCTGTGTCTTGGATGCTGTATTAATATTTATTTTTTCTGTAGCATTGTCTTTGTTGGAAACCTCAGCTTGTGACTCCTCATCCACCTCACGCTCTTTTGCCTCTTCTATGGTTGGAACATAAATCATCTCGCCATCTTTTAATAATCTTGCCTGGTTCCAGTAACTGGTTGCTGCATTGTCTGTAAAACCGCCTGCCATAGAAAGAACATCACACACACGGCTACCCTCTGGAAGCGTATATACCCCCGGTGAATTTACTTCACCGCAGATGTACACGTAGAGTAAAAGTTCTTCCTCATCTAATACAGTCTGCATGGTGTCTTCTTCCGCAACCGATTCTGATTCCGTCTCCGTTGTCTGCATCTGGTCGGCAATCACATAATCCGCTGTACTTCTACCGCAACTACATATACACACGACAAGAAGTGTGCCAAGAAGCACACTCTTAAAAAATTTAAATTTTTCCATAAATTACTCCTTCCTTTCGGAAGGAGCCTCAATGCATTATTCATTTTAACGAAGTTTTACAGATATTACAAGATTTTATTACAAATTTATTTCAGAAAATGTCTGTTTCAGCTTGCAAATCATCTCATCAACATGATTTTTTTCAATTATAAGAGGCGGAACCAGACGTAAGACATCAGATCCTGCTGATATAATAACAAGTCCATTTTCCAATGCTTTTGCACAGATGTCAACAGGTTTGATTGTAGATACCAATCCTTGCATAAGTCCCATACCTCTTCGTGCTGTAATAAAATCGTAAGTTTTTACAATCTCATCCAACTGTTCTTCGAGATATTTTGTAATTTCTTTTACATGTGAAAGAAGATTGGTTTCTTCATAAATATCTAATACTGTTGAAACCGCAGCTCCCACAAATGGATTTCCTCCGTAAGTTGTACCATGATCCCCTGGTACTAAGGATTTTTCTGCCACCTTTTCTGTCATAAGGAACGCTCCAACTGGAACGCCACAGCCTAAAGCTTTCGCAGAAGTTAAAATATCTGGTTTTACTCCATAACTCTGGAATGCAAACATCTCACCTGTACGTCCCATACCACACTGAATTTCATCTAAGATAAGTAAGATATCTTTTTCATCACAAAGTGCTCTTACCCCCTCTAAAAACTCCTTCGTTGCTGGGTATATACCCCCTTCGCCTTGCACTGTTTCTAGCAAAATAGCGCACGTATTCTCTTTAACTGCTTTTTTTACAGACTCTAAATCATTAAACTCTGCAAATGTTACTCCTGGGATAAGTGGACCAAACGGTGTTCTGTATTTTTCGGTTCCTGTTACAGAAAGTGCCCCCATACTCCTACCATGGAAGGAATGGTTCATGGCGATGATTTCATGACCTGCATGACCATCTCGGGTATAGGCATATTTCTTTGCTGCCTTCATAGCGCCTTCAATCGCTTCTGTACCACTATTGGTAAAAAACACACGATCCATGCCACTTACCTTTAACAGCTTTTCAGCCGCCTGAGTGGTAGGCTCATTGTAATAAAGGTTTGATGTATGAAGAAGTTTATCCACTTGATTTTTTAAACTTTCTGTATAGGTTTCATTTCCATAACCTAACGAACAAACCGCAATACCTGCAGCAAAATCTAGATATTCTTTTCCTTCTGTATCATAAAGATACACTCCTTTTCCATGGTCAAACACCACTGGAAATCGATTATATGTATGAAGCAGCACATCTTCTGCCTGCTGCATTGACTTCATCTTATCTGACATAATTTTGTCCTCACTCTTATTCCTGTGTTGCCATATCATCTGGCAGAATAACTGTACCAATACCTTTCTTTGTAAAGATTTCAAGAAGCAGACAATGTGCAATTCTTCCATCTAAAATATGAACTCTTGATACACCATTTTCAATCGCATCCACACAATTCTGTAATTTTGGAAGCATGCCTCCACCGATAAACCCTGACCCTAAGAGTTCAGTTGCTTCTGAAACGGTAAGTTCTGAAATGAGTGTTGCAGAATCACTTGGATCTTTGTACACCCCTTCAATATCTGTTAAAAACGCAAGCTTTTCTGCACCGAGCGCTTTTGCAATCGCACATGCGGCATCGTCAGCATTAATATTATAACTCTGATATTTATCATCCATACCGATAGGACAAATAATTGGAAGGAAGTCTTTTTCGAGCATATCGTAAATAATTCTTGTATTTACTTCTGTTACTTCTCCTACAAAACCGATATCCTGTCCATCAGAATATTTCTTTTCTACTTTTAAAAGACGGCCGTCTTTTCCACTGATACCGATAGCATTTACGCCGAGCTCTTCCACTAACTGAACCAATGATTTGTTTACCTTATTCAAAACCATTTCTGCAATTTCCATGGTCTGTTCATCAGTCTTTCTAAGCCCATTGATAAACTCTGGCTCCATACCAGAAAGTTTTACCCATTTGCTGATTTCTTTACCACCACCATGCACAATAACAGGCTTAAATCCTACTAATTTTAAGAGGGTTACATCTTGAATCACTTGCTTTTTCAGATTTTCATCTACCATCGCGGAACCACCGTATTTTACCACGATGATTTTTCTATTAAATTTCTGAATATATGGAAGTGCTTCAATTAACACTTCTGCCTTATCTTGTAATGAATGTAACTTGTTTTCGTTCATAACTACACCTCTTTTTATGTTTCCTTTTATGTTCTTTACACGACGTGCGACAACACTTTATAATCGATTAAACTTGGTTATGTTTTCCTCGTTCAAAGTAAAATCATAATAATTCAAATCTTCACGGTAAGTCCATCCTGCACTTTTCCAAAATGCATTTCCAATCACATTTTTCTTAAATGCAATAAGAGAAACCTTGTTGATTTGTTCCTCTTGTAAAGCCTTCATACAAAATACCGCCATCGCTTTACCAATACCACGTTTTCTGTAATCCTTATGCACACATACATGATAAAAACAACCTCTTCGTCCATCATGTCCACAAAGAATTGCGCCTACAATCTTACCATCTGCTTCGGCAACTACACTTGTAGTTGGATTACGTTTGATAAAACGGACTACACCGTCATAGGAATCATCTATCGAACGTATTCCAAATCCGTCAATCGACATCCAAAGGTTATATATTTTTTCATAGTCTTCTATTTGCATAACACGCAATGTGAAGTTATTTGTATTACTCATATTACTCTCTTTCTATGGGAACATTGGTACAAGCATAAGTCCCTCTGTCTCAGGTAGTCCAAATATAATGTTCATATTCTGAACAGCCTGCCCTGCTGCACCTTTTACTAAATTATCTAGTGCCCCCATCATGATGATTCGCCCTGTTCTTTCATCAATCATAAAGTTTACGTCAACGAAGTTGCTGCCTTCCACCCATTTTGTCTCTGGGCACTGACCTTTTTCCAACACTCGCACAAAAGTCTCGCCCTTATAATAAGTGTCATATACTGCTTTTACTTCTTCATAGGTTGGATATGTACCGTCCGCTTTTTTCTTAAGATTTGCATACTCTGTTACTAAAATACCACGATTCATTGGTACTAAGTGTGGTGTAAAGTTGATTAAAATCTCTTCTCCTGCTGCATATCCTAACTGTTCTTCAATCTCAGGCGTATGTCTATGGCTTGCAACACCATAAGCCTTCATGTTTTCGTTAACTTCACAAAACAGATTTGGAAGTTTGGCACCTCGCCCAGCACCAGAGGTGCCAGATTTGGCATCAATAATTAATGTGTTTGCATCAATAAGTCCTTCTTTTACAAGTGGGTATGCTGTTAAAATAGAGCATGTTGTATAACAACCTGGATTTGCTACCAAGCGTTTTCCTTTGATATCCTCTCTATTTACTTCACAAAGACCATATACTGCCTCTTCGATAAACTGTGGACTCTTATGCTCAATCCCATACCATTTTTCATAAATTGCCACATCCTTGATACGATAGTCAGCACTTAAATCTACAATCTTTACTTTATTTAAGATATCCTCTGTAAGTACACCTGCAAGATACCCCTGTGGTGTTGCTGTAAAAATTACATCCACACGCGAAGCCAATTCTTCTATATTATCATCTAAACATTTATCTTCTACAAGTTCGAACATGTTACGATATACATTTGCATAACTTTCATCTACATAACTTCTAGAACCGTACCATACAATCTCTACTTCCTTATGATTATAAAGAATGCGCACCAACTCTGCTCCTGCATATCCTGTTGAACCAATAATACCTGCTTTAATCATACCAACTACCTCTTTTCACGGGCTTCTTTTGATAGAAAAACCTACTTTACCTATAATAGTACACGAATCCACTTTCGTAAAGCCCCTTTTTTGAACTTTTATGCATATTTATGCATATTTATCACATTTTATACATTGTTTATGTATTTTTATACATCTTTTTGTATATTTTTTCACTTGCACTTACATAAAATAAGGTGTATAGTGGTTTTATTCTATTAAATGTGATGCGCATAGGCGCTCTCCCGAGATGAACATCCACTGGACGTTCACATCGGCATACTTGTGTAATATAAAGGTTCGGAAAGGAAATAAATGTTATGAGCAAAGAAAAAGTTGTATTAGCTTACTCAGGAGGTCTTGATACCACAGCCATTATTCCATGGTTAAAAGAAAATTATGATTATGAAGTTATCTGTTGCTGTATCGACTGTGGACAGGGAGAAGAATTAGATGGACTTGAAGAAAGAGCAAAACTTTCAGGTGCTACTAAACTCTATATTGAAGATATTACAGATGAATTCTGTGATGAATACATCATCCCTTGCGTACAGGCAGGTGCTGTATATGAAAACAAATACTTACTTGGCACATCTATGGCTCGTCCTGGTATCGCAAAGAGACTCGTAGAAGTTGCTAGAAAAGAAGGTGCTACTGCTATCTGTCATGGTGCTACAGGTAAAGGAAATGACCAGATTCGTTTCGAACTTGGTATCAAAGCTTTAGCTCCAGACCTTAAAATCATCGCTGCATGGCGTCAGGATAATTGGACAATGCAGTCTCGTGAAGATGAAATCGAATACTGTAAAGCACATGGTATCGACCTTCCATTCTCTGCAGACAACAGTTACAGCCGTGATAGAAACTTATGGCACATCAGCCATGAAGGTCTTGAACTTGAAGATCCTTCTGTAGAACCAAACTACGACCACTTACTCGTGCTTAGCGTTTCTCCAGAAAAAGCCCCAGATGAAGGCGAATACGTGACTATGACATTTGAAAAAGGTGTTCCAAAATCAGTGAATGGAAAGGAAATGAAAGTATCTGATATCATCCGTGAACTTAACAAATTAGGTGGAAAACATGGTATTGGTATCGTAGACATCGTAGAAAACCGTGTAGTAGGTATGAAATCTCGTGGTGTATATGAAACACCAGGTGGAACAATCCTTATGGAAGCACAGAAACAGTTAGAAGAACTCGTGCTCGATCGTGCTACTATGGAAGTGAAAAAAGATATGGGTAACAAGATGGCCCAGATTGTTTACGAAGGAAAATGGTTCACACCACTCCGCGAAGCAGTTCAGGCATTTGTAACCTCTACTCAGGAATATGTAACTGGTGAAGTAAAATTCAAACTTTACAAAGGTAATATTATTAAAGCTGGAACTACTTCTCCATACTCACTTTACAGTGAATCACTTGCAAGCTTTACAACTGGTGATTTATATGACCACCACGATGCAGAAGGTTTCATTACATTATTTGGATTACCACTCAAGGTAAGAGCGATGAAACTTGCAGAAAATGAAAACAAATAATGAATTAAACTAGATTTCATTAAGGGATTACCATTTCATGTGGTAGTCCCTTTTCATTTGCATACTAACATAATAAAAAGGGACTACCACATGAAATGGTAATCCCTCTAAAACTCTAATGTTTTTCATTATTTGTTTTTCATTCTTTCTACAAGTTTTTCTTTTAGCTCGTGTGCACGCTTCTTGATATTACCGCCTGCAGTACGAGATACAATAAGACTGGATACGAAACGTGATGAGTAATCATATTTTCCTAAGTTAAATGCCATTGCAGCAATAAGCAAGTCTACTGTACTCTGATCCATACCACACATTGGGTAGTTTTCAGAAGACATTGCTTTTACAAAGCCTTCAAATGCCTGTGCATAGAAGCTTGCATATTCCTTCTGTGTTGCAATAATCGCTTCTTTATTCTTTTCTTTGTCTACTGCAAGTTCTTCCATCTTACCACGAAGAAGCCATGAAATCTTTAAGCATGCATATGCCTTTTCACTATTCGAAGCCTTCTTTACAACAGATGTATAAAGCGCAAGCTTGAAAAGCTCAATTGCTTCATCATATGTATAAGTCTTAATCTCTGTGATTTCCTGTGTAGGTGGAGTTTTAAACTTATCACATACACCTTCTTTAATCATCTTTGTCTGAAGTGATGATAAATGACCAAAGTAACGATTAATTGCAGTAAAACCACATTTTGGACATGTTGTAATATCATATTTGTTTGTATCAATATGTTCAAAACGTGGACGAAGGTCCATATCTGGTTCTTTTCTCTTTGTTCTACCAGATTTAATCTGAATTGTACGGAATGTACCATCACAGATTGGACATCGTACTGCTTTTAATAAAAGGAAATCCTCTTCCTTTGGTGCTGCAATCTCTTTTGACACAGAACCATCTGCATTCTGTTTTGTAACAACATTTGCGTCCTCAAACAGATTGTTTGCAGCACCTTCATCTAATCCAAATTTTCCTAATCCTGATAATAAATTATCCATCTTTTCCCCCGATTATTATTAGCGAGCGAATGCCCTATATTTTCTCTAAACTATGCGTTGTTAGTTGGTAACTTAAATGAACTCTTTAAAGATACAATACGGTTAAATACTGGCTGTCCATCTACGGAATCCTTAGAGTCTGCGCAGAAGAATCCCTGACGTACAAACTGGTAACTATCATATGCCTTTGCTTCCATAAGAGCTGGCTCAACGATACAATTGTCAAGTACAGTGAGTGAATTTGGATTTAAGTTAAGGCTTCCATCCTCATTGTATACACCGAGTTCTTCGTTAATGAGATTTTCATAAAGACGAACGGTTACCTTCTTGCCGTATTCAGCTGATACCCAGTGAATCGTACCTTTTACTTTACGTCCATCTGGTGCATTACCACCCTTTGATTCTGGGTCATAAGTACAGTGGATGGTTGTAATATTACCATTTTCATCCTTATCTACACCAGTACAAGTTACAAGGTATGCATTCATAAGACGTACTTCATTTCCTGGATACATACGGAAGTATTTCTTTGGTGGTTCTTCCATAAAGTCTTCACGGTCGATGTAGAGTTCTTTTGTAAATGGAACCTGACGTTTGCCAAGTTCTGGATTTTCTAAGTTGTTATCGATTTCAAGATAATCTACCTGTCCCTCTGGATAGTTGTCAATTACTACTTTGATAGGATCAAGGATTGCCATCATACGAGGCTTTTTCATCTTCAAATCTTCACGGATACAGTATTCAAGCATTGCATAATCAACGGAACTGTTAGCTTTTGATACACCACAGAGGTCTACGAACATTTTGATTGATTCTGGTGTAAAACCTCTTCTACGAAGTGCTGCAATAGAAACAAGACGTGGATCATCCCATCCGTCAACAATGCCATCTTCTACTAATTTCTTAATATAACGTTTACCTGTAACAACGTTTGTAAGATATAATTTTGCAAATTCAATCTGCTTTGGAGAATCTTCTGGAGTCTTCTTGTAACCAAGTTCAATTAAAACCCAGTCATAAAGAGGTCTATGATCTTCAAATTCCAAAGTACAGATAGAATGTGTAATTCCTTCTACTGCATCTTCAATTGGATGAGCAAAGTCATACATTGGATAGATGCACCATTTATCTCCAGCACTATGGTGTGTCATATGGGCTACACGATAGATAACTGGGTCTCGCATGTTGATATTAGATGATGACATATCGATACGAGCACGAAGCACCTTGCTTCCATCTTCAAATTCACCATTTTTCATACGAATGAAAAGGTCTAAATTTTCTTCTATACTACGTGTTGAATATGGGTCTTCTTTACCTGGCTCTGTTAAAGTACCTCTGTATTCTCTAATCTGTTCTGCAGTTAAGTCAGATACATATGCTTTTCCTTTTTTGATAAGCTCGATTGCACCTTCGTACATCTTGTCAAAATATTCAGATGCAAAATATAATCTGTCTTCCCAATCTGCTCCAAGCCAAGCTACGTCAGCCTTTATCGATTCTACGAACTCGATTTTTTCTTTTGTAGGGTTTGTATCATCAAAACGCATATTAAATTTTCCGCCGTATTTTTGAGCCAAACCATAATTTATAAGGATAGCTTTTGCATGTCCAATATGAAGGTATCCGTTTGGTTCTGGTGGGAAACGTGTACAGATACTCTCACAATGTCCTTCGCTTAAGTCTTTTTCAATAATATTTTCAATGAAATTCTTGGAAACTACTGCTTCATTTTCCATAATCTATATCCTCCTATACCGCTTCAAGCGACATATAATTATACCACTAATTATGCGAATGTGTAAAGAGATGATCCTGACAATACTCTTTATTTCCCGTACATTTTGAACAGTAACGGAAATCAAGTTCTGGGTTACTCACCTCGGTACGCCCACAAATCACGCATTTATGTCTGGTAATACCAGAGCCTGGTCTTGGTGTACTTGCCATCTGTGCATGAAATTCTCTCTGCACCTTCTTTTGCTTTCTTGTAAGACGAATCTTAGAAAGACGGAAAAACATAAACAGATTAAGAAGCGCCAGGATAACCTGTGTCCCTAATACCGCAACAAGGATAATTCCGCCAGATGAATAGTATACATAAATCTCATATACCAATTCTACCAGATATACTACAAGCATCCATTTCATCTTGATTGGAATAAGAAAATACAGATGTACCGTTGCATCTGGCATACAAAGTGCAAGTGCCATAAACATTGACAACAAGATATAATAATTTGTCAAATATACAGGAAGTCCTATTCCAAGTACAAGGTGAGAGAGCACATACACTAAAATTCCTCCTACCACATTAAGCAGCATCCCTCCAATCAGATACACATTCATTCGGAAAGTCCCAAGGAACATTTCCAAATGACGGCCCATTGGAATAAGGCAGGCTAAAAACAAAAGCGTCATAATGCCACTTCCTGTAATACAAAATACCCAGGTAAATAATCTCCAAATCTGTCCCTGTAAAATAGCTGGGACAGAAAACTGTAGATATGACATACTCTCTGGTGAAATATAACTTAAAGCAAATCCGATAAAGTATGCAAACACGATATATTTATGCAGATTATAAACCGCATATCTGCCCCATTTTCTTTCTAACTTTTGCATAAAATTCATATATATAATACTTCCTTTTCTTTGAGTTCTTTTTAGGATTAAAACAATATATCTTCCACCCCAAAAACCTTGCTTCTTATTATAGGTTTGTTAGCTTCTTTTTGTCAATCAACCTCTCCTATTTCATAAAATTTTCACTATTTAAAATTTCTTACAAAGTAAAATTTTGTCGCATTGACAGAACCCTTGCATGCAATTTATAATATACTTATCATTTGCACGGACAGGCGGCACCTATCCAAATGTTTGTGCAACAAAGGGGGATTTCATATGTACGTTTTTATCGAAATAATGGATGTGGCATTACACTATATTGTTGAAATATGTACGATACTTTTGGAATTGTTTGGTATTGCGGTTTTAGTATTTACCGCAGTCAAATGTTTTATCAAATGGATTAAAAGAGACCATCGTCACCTTCGTCTAAACCTCGCACAGGGCATTGCTCTCTCTCTCGAATTTAAAATGGGTAGTGAAGTGCTCCGTACAGTAGTTGTACGTGACTGGGAAGAACTTGGTATTTTAGGTGCAGTTATCCTTTTACGAGGATTGCTTACATTCTTAATTCACTGGGAAATCAAAAACGAAGAAAACGCAATAGAAAAAGAACCAGAAGCTTAATGCTTCTGGTTTTTTACCTAAACGAGCTCTCATTATTCAATACACTTGTACTATATAAAAACAGCACATCTTGGCTATCAAATTCTACGAATTCACCAATCATATTTTCATTTAAATAACGAATGTCCAACAGTGTTATCTTTGCATAATCTTCTACCATAAGTGGTGCAATGCTACTGCCAAAAGAATCTCTAAAAAGAACAAGTTCTTTATCTGTTGATGCATTTGGATTCTCAACCGTAATCACAGACAACGAACCGGATAAATACATCTCATATCCATCACGGCCTATTGCCTTGTTCAAATCATAGACGGGAATCCCTCTCTGATTTTCATGGTCGTACACCAAACAGTTTTCCAGCACATCACTATTTAAATATGTGAGGGTATCAGGTTCTACTGACAAAGCAGCTTGTCCATAATACACACCATAAAAAGGTGTCTCAAGCGTAATCATCTCATAATCGGATTTTGAATTATTATGACCTGTTACCATACTATCCACAAGATACTCGGCTACATCTACGATACATTCCTGTTTCCAATGGGTATCTGTACGGTAGTAATCCTCTATCGCAAGCAAATCTCTAATTTCAATATACGACATCTGACTCAGTTCATCAGTGACTTTATCATACAATTCGCCATAATCATATACTAAATATCCATTCTCTTTTGCCAGAAAATAATTCTTATCTGGAATAATCGATAAATACACATTTGTATCGGTATCTTTCAAATAAGTATTGTATACAGAACTTAATTTATTTACCGAACGCTCTATTGCCACATCCGATATACTTGCATCCATTTGACTAAGATGCCCCTCTGCCAGATAGATTCCCTTATTATCAGACTGTCCTAATACATATTTCTGTATATTCGCTTTCACACTCCGGAATGTCTCTCTCATTGGAAACTGGTCAAGTGCATAGGTCTCAAACTTTTCCATAAAACTACCATCCAAGATAGTTTCCGCAGATACTTTCGGAAACTGTGTCAGCTCACGTCGCTCCGTTGCCGATATATCATCCGCAGGTTTTAACCAGCAAATAATTGACAGTCCCAGTACAAAAGTCCCTACTATGAGCGAATAAATCATATCTATTTTTCTTTTTTCCATATCTATACCTCCTAGAACCTGAAATATAAAAATGGATTAAAAGATCCATCTACTAAGTAAGCTGTAACTACAAGTAACAATACCACCATAACAATCGGCTCAAATACTAAAACTACACGTCTGATATTAGTATTCTCTTTTACTTTCTCTACCATGACCTTTGGAAGAGGTGTCGCGCCGACTATAGCCATCAGCAGAATAAATCCATAACTTTCCAGATAATACATGGTTTCAACAGAAGTAAACGGTGTACCACCTACATCAAACATTTCCATGATGTGAGAAAATGCAAGACTTAGACTTTCTGCATCAAAAATCACAAAACTAATAAGCGTAACAAATAAAACATACACATGTCCGACGAAACGCTTCTTTTCTATATGTTTTAACAAGAACAACTTTTCAATTATTAGAAGGATTCCAAAATACAATCCCCACGCGATAAAATTCCATTCTGCACCATGCCAAAAGCCTGTCAGCATCCATACCACAAAAACATTAAATAAGTTTCTAGGCAATGAGCATCTACTGCCACCTAATGGAATATACACATAATCTCTAAACCATGTGCCAAGTGACATATGCCACCTACGCCAGAATTCCGTAATGCTTTTCGATATAAATGGATAATTAAAGTTTTCCATAAATTGGAAACCTAACATACTTCCCAAGCCGATAGCCATATCACTATATCCAGAAAAGTCAAAATAGATCTGTAACGACACTGCAATTGCATATGCCCAGTAAAAAACAAGTGTCTTTTCTTCACTGGCACGAAAATGTGTACAAAATTCACCGAGAATATTTGCAATCAGCACCTTTTTCCCAAGTCCTAATATGAATCTTCGAATACCATAGGCGATTTTAGAAAAATGAGTTTCCCTGTCTATCAACTGGCGTTCCACATCAGCATAACGCACGATTGGTCCTGCAATCAACTGTGGAAACATTGTAATGTAAGTAGCTAGCGTAACAAAACTCTTCTGTACAGCCACCTTACCTCGATAGACATCAATGATATAACTTAAAACCTGAAAGGTATAGAAACTAATTCCAATCGGCAACGCAATTTTAAGCAAAGGAAAACTAGCACCAGTAAATCGATTTACGTTTATCAGGAAAAAATCTGCGTATTTAAAAAAGGCTAACAATCCTAGGCTTACAATTACTGCCGCCCAAAAACATAGCTTTTCTCCAATACCATCACGATACTTTTCTATTCCTAGCCCCAAAAGATAGACCATAAGAATCGTTCCAAGCATCAAGAAGACGTAAATTGGCTCTCCCCACCCATAAAACAAAAGGCTTGCTAGAAGCAAGACTTTTGTTTTGGCTGACTTAGGTGCCAGATAATATGCAATTAGTACACACGGTAAAAAATAGAATAAAAACGGTATACTAGAAAATAACATAATTAAAGATTTTCCTCTACAGATACAACAACAGCATTTCCATATACTTCTGCAAGTTTTGCATTGAAGTTATCTACGATATCCGCAGACCCGAATGCTGTTACTAAATAATCTTCACCAACTGTTACAATGATAAGTTTTTCTGGAAAACCACAGAGCCACTGATTGTTCATTGTCTGAGTCTTGATTCCATCAACGATTGTCTGCATGTTTGCAGAATCTGTCACATGGTATGCGGCTGCTGAGAAGTTATTTGCATTCATTGCGTGCATAATTGTCGCTGCATCATCTACCATAGCAATTGCATCTGTTGGGATGCAAAAAGAAATCATTAAATCTTCTGCTTTTGCTAAATCATATGTGCCAGGACCATTATCTACTGGCGCTTCAAAATGTCCACCCATTGCAAAGAATTTTTCATCTTCTGCATATGTGTCCCATACTTTTGTAAGTAGTTCTTGCGTATCAGCAACTTCTACCGTTACCTTTTCTTCTGCCCCGCCACAAGCCACACATCCAAATACCATTGCACCGGCAAGTAATAATGTTAAAATTTTCTTCATCATTTTAAATCTCCTTTTTTCCTTTATTATTTCGATAGTTTACTATTTGTCTTTGCCATGAATTTTTCTTCTGTTATAATAAATCTTTCGTGCACACCTTCACCGATGAGTCCACATTCATCGTATGCTTTTACCTCAAAGGTAAGTGCTCGTCCATCTACTTTTACAAGTTCTGTCTCGCAAGTTACCTTCATTCCTATCGGAGTTGCTGCTACATGTTTTACATTAAGTGCAGTTCCAACAGTTCCACAGCCCTCTTCTAAATATTGTGCCACACTTTCAAATGCAGTATTCTCCATAAGTGCAATCATTGCTGGTGTCGCATATACTGGTAGCAATCCACTACCTAATTTTTTAGCAGAAAGCTCTTCCGTAACTATTATTTCATTTGTACCTTTTATACCTGTCTCTAACATATTTCTCCTGCTTACAGTTCCTTTCCTCAAATGATTTCGCATATTATATCATGCAACCTCTATTTTTGTCTATTATAGCTTTAGTTTATAAACTTTTAAGAATTATAAAACCCTTGATTTTACTGACTTTCTTACTTATTATTAGCACTCCTTTAAAAAGAGTGCTAACTTTCTATTGACTTTTAATTTGGGGAGTAATATCATCTTTAACAGATGATAAATTTTGTATGCATTTCTAATTTTTTCATACAAAATATAGAAAAGGAGTAATATTATTATGGCAAACAAACATGGAAACTTGTCTATTGACAGCGAAAATCTATTTCCTATTATTAAAAAATGGCTATATTCTGACCATGACATTTTCTATCGTGAATTAATCTCAAATGGATGTGATGCGATTACAAAGTTAAAAAAACTTGATATGATGGGAGAATACTCTCTTCCAGCTGACTACAAAGCAAAAATTCAGGTAATCGTAAGTCCAGAAGATAAAACCATCAAATTTATCGACAATGGTCTTGGAATGACTGCTGATGAAGTAGAAGAATACATCAATCAAATTGCTTTCTCTGGCGCAACAGACTTTATCGAAAAATACAAAGATAAGAGTAATGACGACCAGATTATCGGACATTTCGGTCTTGGTTTCTACTCTGCTTTTATGGTTGCTGATGAAGTAACCATCGATACACTTTCTTATAAAGAAGGAGCTACACCAGTACACTGGTCTTGTGATGGTGGTACTGAATTTGATATGAAAGACGGCACCCGTGACACTATCGGTACAGAAATCACTTTATATTTAAACGATGACTGTCTCGCTTTCGCAAATGAATATCGCGCAAGAGAAGTAATCGAAAAATATTGTTCTTTCATGCCAACTGAAATTTATCTTTCTAAGAAAAATGCAGATATTCAATATGAAACAATTGACAAAACAGATGTACTTGAAAGCGATGAAGTAGTGGAAGAAATCCACGAAGAAGCAAAAACAGATGATGAAGGTAACGAGCTTTCTCCAGCAAAAGACAAAGCCAAAATTGTAAAACGACCTGTACCACTTAATGATACTCACCCACTCTGGGCGAAAACTCCAAGTGAATGTACAGAAGAAGAATACAAAGATTTTTATCGCAAAGTCTTCTTAGACTATAAAGAACCATTATTCTGGATTCACTTAAACATGGACTATCCATTTAACCTAAAGGGCATTCTTTATTTCCCTAAGATTAACACAGAATATGATTCTCTTGAGGGTACTATCAAGCTTTATAACAATCAGGTATTTATCGCAGATAATATCAAGGAAGTGATTCCAGAATTCCTTATGCTTTTAAAAGGTGTTATCGACTGTCCTGATTTGCCACTTAATGTATCACGTAGTGCATTGCAGAATGATGGATTTGTAAAGAAAATTTCCGAATACATCACCAAGAAAGTTGCGGACAAGCTTATTGGTATGTGCAAAACAGAAAAAGAATCTTATGAAAAATACTGGGACGACATCAGTCCATTTATCAAATTTGGCTGCTTAAAAGACGAAAAATTCTGTGATAAGATGAATGACTATATTCTCTTCAAAGATATCAATGATAAGTACCAGACATTACCAGAACTGCTTGCTCCAGTCGAAACTGCTACAGATGAAGACGGCAATACTGTAGAAGCAGAAGTTGTTGCTGACGATGCAGATGTAAATACAGATGATTACAAAGATGATCGAAAGACTGTATACTATGTAACTGATTTAAATCAGCAGGGACAGTATGTAAGTCTCTTTAAAGAACAGGGTATGAACGCCGTAATCTTAAACCACAGCATTGATACCTCTTTCATTTCTCAACTTGAAATGAGAAATGAAAACTATCGCTTCATGCGTATTGATGCTGATTTAACAGAATCTTTAAAAGAAGAATCTGGCGAAGATTTAACAGAAATCACTACCGCCCTTTCCGAAGTATTTAAAACTGCTATAAACAATGAAAAGCTCACTGTAAAAGTAGAAAAACTCAAAAACGATGAAATCGCATCTGTAATTACACTATCAGAAGAAGGTCGTCGTATGCAGGATATGATGAGAATGTATGCAATGAATGGTATGGGCGGCATGGATATGAACATGTTTGCAGCAGACCAGACACTTACACTTAATGCAAATAACGCATTAGTAAAATACATCTTAGAAAACAAAGATAGCGAACATGTTCCAATGTTCGCAGAACAGCTTTATGACTTAGCTCTCCTTAGCAATCAGCCACTTTCTCCTGAGGCAATGAGCAAATTTGTAAAGAGAAGCAATGAAATCATGTTACTATTAACAAAATAAACACAAAATCTCGGCTTTAAAGCCGAGATTTTTTAATAGAAAATATGGTGTCCAATAATTGTTCCGTTAATATTTGGTTTTAATTCTGAACGACAGAAAAACAATGCGTTTGTAACAATATTGCCATTTAAGGTTTCTACTGCTGCCTGCATGCAGCTATTATTAACCCCCGCCTGCAAACGATATGCTAATCGTCCACTGGCAACTGGTGAAAACTGCTTTCTCTGGTAAACCACTTCTGTTATTGTGTTCGGAAACTTAGCACTATGTACGCGATTCATAACAACACTTCCTACTGCAAGTTGTCCTAAATAAGGCTCTCCTTCTGCTTCACACTGGATAATAGCTGCCAGCAAATACAATTCCCCATCTGCAGGTGTATAACCTACGCCAGTCCAATCCTGTGTTCCGCCAGACTGCTGAATTTCTTCCCATTTTTCCAAATCCTGTGCTAATTTCTGGGCTTCTAACTGTGACTCCACAGTTTCCCAATAGGCAAGCTGAGCCTCTAAATTATCTACTACACTCTCAGCACCCGATACCTGTTGATTGGTAACTTCCAAATTCTTTTCTGTATCTGCAATCAAGGAATTCACCTTTATACGCTTCTTGCCCATCTCCTCCTGCAACGCCAACAAGGAAGTTTCTTCCTCTTCTAATTGTTCTTTCTTTTCAGCAATCTGCATTTGCAACTCTTGGAACTCTACTAACTTTTGGCGATCATACTCTACTAATTCCGCCACAAGTTCTGTCTGACTAATCATATCTGCAAGAGACTTTGCCCCAAAAAGTGCATCCAACATAGATGTACTTCCATTCTCGTACATATACTGAATACGATGCATCATATCCGCGTACTGTTTTGTTACCTGTTTCTCTGCATTTTCCAAATCAGTTGTCGCTACTGCTATCTCATCCTTCTTAACATCAATTTGATCTTCCAAATCATTCATGTCATTTACAAGTTTGTTCAACTGACCATTAAAGTCATCCAAGTCATCTTCTAAATTCTCTTTTTGATTGTTAATCTCATCTAATACATTCTCTGCATCTTGTACTTGCTGTTGCAAGTTACCGACCTGATCTTTAACCTGATCTATCTGTTCCTGGGTCACCGTGGCATAAAAAGTAGTCACCGATAAACTTAATATTAACAATACAGACAATGTAACTCTTTTAATATATTTTAGTTTCATTGCATATCCCTATCACTATATATAATTACACTACTTTATATCATAACAGATTCTTGTGGTTGTTTCAACGTCTAACATCAAGATATAGAAAAACACAGAGTTTCACTTATAAAACCCTGTGTTCATCATTAACAAAACTGACTATTATACAGTTTACTATAAAAACCATTCTGCGCAAGGAGCGATTCATGTGTTCCCTGTTCAATGATTTTGCCTTCTTTCATTACAAGGATAACATCCGACTCTCGTATGGTTGAAAGTCTGTGGGCTACAATAAAACTTGTACGCCCTTCCATCATAGTAAGAAATGCCTTTTGAATTTTCATTTCGGTACGTGTATCAATAGAAGATGTTGCTTCATCCAAAATTAACATTGGTGGCAGGCAAAGCATTACTCTTGCAATACATAAAAGCTGTTTTTGTCCCTGTGACAAATTGCCACCATCCTCAGAAATCTGCGTTTCATAACCATTTGGAAGACGTTTAATAAAACTGTGCGCATGGGATGCCTTTGCAGCAGCAATCATTTCTTCTTCTGTAGCATCCGGCTTTCCCATACAAATATTCTCTCTTATTGTACCAGCTTTCAGCCATGTCTCCTGAAGCACCATGCCATAATTCCCTCGAAGGCTCTTTCTCGTCATGTGCATGATATCATACAGTTGGCCTTGTACTTGATTGCCACCTTGCTGATAAGTCACACGTTCTTCTCCCGTCTGCATATCATCAAGCGCTCCAAGAGAAATTGTACCGCTATTTACATCATAAAACCGCATCAACAGATTAATAAATGTAGTCTTTCCACATCCGGTTGGTCCAACAATGGCTACTCGCTGTCCTGGTTTTACTTCCAAATTGAAATCTTCGATAAGTTTCTGCTCAGGTGTATAAGAAAAACTTACATTTTCAATCGCAACTCTTCCATCCGCTTCTGCTAACACATAAGCATCCACATCATCTGCTTTTTCTGCCGCTTCTTCAATCAGTTCAAAGATTCGCCCTGCACATGCAAGCGCATTTTGAAGTTCAGTCACTACACCTGATATTTCATTGAATGGCTTTGTGTATTGGTTGGCATATGTCAAAAAGCATGACAACTGACCTACCGAAATACCGCCACCAATGGCTGACAAGGCACCAAAAATTCCTACTGCAGCATATACTAAGCTGTTGACAAAGCGTGTCGATGGATTTACCAAACTTGAGAAAAAGGTTGCATTCAACGAATATTTCTGTAAACGTGCATTTACTTCTTCAAAACGTTCCTCTGCTTTCTTTTCATATGCAAATGCCTGCACTACCTTTTGGTTACCAATCATCTCATCTATAATGGTAGTCTGCTCTCCTTTTGCTTCTGACTGCAAGCGGAACATTGAAAAAGTCTTTTTCGCAATAAAGCTTGCAACAAACAAAGATACTGGGGTAATCACCACTACTACAAATGTAATTTTAAAATCCAATGTTAGCATAAACAAAAGTGTTCCCACTATCGTTGCCACACCTGTAAACAACTGTGTAAATCCCATAAGGAGACCTTCTGCAAAGGTATCTACATCTGCAATCACACGACTTACAATATCTCCATGCGCTTTGCTATCAATATATGAAAGTGGTAATCGTTCTATTTTCTGAAATGCATCCTTTCGGATATCCATTACAATGTGATATGTCATCCGATTGTTGCATACATTCATTACCCACTGAGCAATTGCATTCACAACAATAACAAAAACTGCTGTTTTTATAATCTCTACAATCCCCTCAAAATCTACCAAATCTTTTCCAAGGATTAAATCCAGCGCATTTCCCATTAAAATTGGAAAATACAAAGTCATCGCTACTGTTATCGTCGCTAAAAGGATAGAAACCACAAGCAATGGAATATACTTTTTCATATAACGAAGTACTTTTTTAAGTGTTATTAACTGTTTCTTATCCATTTATGTGCCTCCTTTCCTCTTTTTTGAATTGGGAGTCATAAATTTCTCGATATACTTCACAAGACTCTAATAATTCTGCGTGAGTACCAATTCCAACTGCTTTACCATCATCCAACACAATAATCTTATCTGCATGCTGAATCGACGAGGTACGCTGCGAAACAATAAATATTGTTTTCTCCCCAGCAATACCAGACAGAGCTTTTCGGAGTGCAGCATCTGTTGCAAAGTCAAGTGCAGACGCACTATCATCTAAAATCAAAATATCCGGATTCTTTACAAGTGCACGAGCAATGGTAAGCCTCTGTTTCTGTCCACCAGAAAGATTACGTCCTCCCTGCTCAACCATGTGCTGTAATCTGTCTTCTTTACCTTCTACAACATCTATTGCTTGAGCAAGTGCAATAGCATTCCACAATTCTTCCTCCGTTGCATTTTCATTGCCCCAGCGAAGATTCTCTTCAATCGTTCCTTTAAAAAGCACTGCCTTTTGCTGTACGATACCTATTTTCTCACGAAGCTGGGCAAGAGGATAATCCTTCACATCGATCCCCTGCACTAAAACACTTCCCTTTGTTACATCATAAAAACGTGGAATCAAATGCACCAAACTGCTCTTACCAGAACCAGTACCACCAATTACACCAATCGTCTGGCCTTTCTTCGCTTCAAAAGAAATATTAGACAATGCTTCTTCACTGCTTTTACCATACTGCATTGCCACACCTTTAAATTCTACCATAGGAGCAGATGAATCAGACTGTACGAATTCTGTCTTCTCACTTTGAATAGATGGCTGTCTATTAAGGACGTCCGACACACGATTGCCGCATGCTACCGCTTTGGTAATAAGAATAATCAAGTTTGCAAGTTTCACGAGTTCTACCAAAATCTGTGACATATAGCTTACCAAAGCCACAACTTCACCCTGTGTCAAGATTCCTGCATACACCTGATTAGCCCCAGTCCAAACAATACAAATGGTAGCGATATTTACAATAATAACTGTAACAGGATTCATAAGTGCAGAAATACGGCCTACCAAAAGCTGTACATTGGTAAGCACCTCATTGCTCTCATTAAACTCCTGAATTTCCTCTTCTTCTTTTCCAAAAGCGCGGATTACACGTGCACCAACAAGATTTTCACGTGTCTTAGCTAATACGCGGTCAAGTGCTGCCTGTACCTTTTTGTAAAGAGGAATCGTAATCAGCATTACTCCAAATACTACAACAGAAAGAAGTGGTATGGTAATTACGAAAATAATGGCTGCTTTTACATCTACTGTAAATGCCATAACCATCGCCCCAAACACAACAAATGGCGAACGCATAAAAAGACGAAGCACCATATTTACCCCTGACTGCAACTGATTTACATCACTTGTCATTCGAGTAATCAGTGTAGAAGTTCCGATTTCATCTAAATCTGCAAAAGATAGCTTTTGGATGTGCACAAACAAAGCACTGCGAAGCTGGCTAGCAAACCCAACCGCTGCCTTTGCTGCGAAAAACTGTGCTGAAATTGCACACACAAGACCAATTACTGCTAGTAAAATCAACACACCACATCGACTGAATATATATCCTTTATCTACAGTTGAAATACCAATATCAATAATCTGTGCAACTACAAGAGGTACAATCAATTCAAAAATAGCCTCAAGCATCTTAAAAAGCGGTGCTATCACAGATTCTTTTTTATAATCTTTTAAGAATACAAGTAACTTTTTCATGATTTATATACTTTCTTTACATAATAGAGAATAACAACGAAAAAAGTTGTCGCAAAACGGTTGCTGTAAAAGCCCCCATTTTAACGACAACCTCTTAAACGTCTTTGTTTATTCTACTTAAGCGTTTTCTGGTTTTTCAACCATAGCTACTGCAGATTTCTGCATTGGAATACGGCAGTTTCTGTTATTACCAAATTCAACGATAACTGTGTCATCTGCAATATCGATAACTACGCCATAGAATCCACTTGTAGTAAGTACTGTATCACCTACTGCTAATTCGCTAAGCATGATATCTTTCTTTTTCTGTTCTTTCTGCTGTGGGCGAATCATCATAAAATACATTGCTGCGAATAAAATAATCATTGGGAGAATAGATGTTGCAAATGCTTCTCCGCCAGACATTGTTGCTGCTAAAATTGAGTACATCAATTTTTCCTCCTATCAATCAAACTATGCAAAATATTATACTAAATATCCCTCAATAGGGCAAGCCTTAAATTTCATACCACACAATTTGATTTGCATCTAAATGTAACTCAAAGCTGCTTCCATCTCCACGGTATACAATCGTATCCTGTGGTTCATATGTATTATTTACTACACAGTATTTGCCATTCTTAACAAATGCATGTACTTCAACGTTATAGTTAGAACTAAACCATTTCTGTAAATCACCTTCACTATTAGCACTCCAAAGAATACTTCTATAAAGAATACGGCTGTTTTCAAAGCTATATGGAAGTCCGCTAATATAAACTGCACGGCCTTTTCCAAATGAATTTACAGCCATCTGGACTTCTTTTTCACGTTGAACTAAAATTTCGGTATTTTCGTATGCAAAGATATTCTTCTTTCCTTCACCGAAATCAACGGGTTTTGTGGTATCTGCTAAAATAAAGTGGTCTGGATGTTCGTCCCAGTTGTATTTGTCGTAGTTTAAAGTAAAGCCTGTTTCTTTTTCTACCCCAAGCACATTTGCAAGCTGGAAATAATGACCCTGATACTGATGTCCAGAAGGTTCACCAACACCAATAAATCCACCACCGTTGTAAACAAATTCACGAATTGCAGAAGAAACTTTCGCATTTTCCCAAATTGCTCCACCTGTATGTGCAGTATCTCCATCACCAACATTGATGATTACATCGATATCCTTTAAAATATCAGGATTCTTTTCTACATCATCAAAAGAAATAAATACTACATCAAATGGTGCACCACTTAATGCTTCGATGATTCCTGCATAGCTGTAATTCTTTTTATAATACAATGCATGATGTACCATATGGCAACCCCAGCTGCGGATTTTACCCCAGCTATTTAATACTGCAACTTTCTTCACACAGTATGCTGTAGTACCTTTTGCATTTTCATATAATTCACGGAACTCATTACATACGCTTTCTACGTAATCAATAAATTCAGGGAAATCTAATGCAAGTTTTAAGTATCCGCCATATCCAATACGATCAATTGGTTTACGTAAAATAGCACGTCTTGCTGTTACCCAGTTTTCTTTTGCTTCTTTTACAGGATCTCCGCCTTCATGGAATGTATCTGGGAAGAAGTATGGAAGGAAACGTCCTTCTGTGTATTTCACACCTTCAATATCAGAAATCAGACGAAGTGTAGAGCCATTTCCAACACTACCTACTACTGCATCCAAACCGATAGTCTTAAACTCTTCCATAAATGGCTCTGTTCCAATCCAATGATCTCCTAAGAACATCATGGCTTCTTTTCCACATTCATGTGTAATATCTACCATCTCTTTTGCAAGAGCTGCAACTTCTCTTCTCTGGAACGCCTGGAAGTCTTTAAATTCCTTGCTAGGCACACGATACTGGTTGTTGTAATATCCCTGGTCAATGATATATTCTGGGCGGAATTTATAGCCTACTTCATTCTCAAACTGTTCCAAAATATATGGACTTACAGAAGCTGAATATCCATACCAATCAACATATTTTTCACGTTTTAACTCATCAAACATGAGTGTAAACTGATGGAAAAATGTGGTGTAACGAATTACATTTACATATGGATGTTCTTCACAGAACTTGCGAAGACGTTCCATACTGTATTTATGTGTCTTTGGCTGACGTACGTCAAATGTAATCTGGTGTTCAAAATCTTTCCAATCATTGGTAACTGCATTGTACATATGTACTGGATCCCAGATTAAATAAGCCAAAAAGCTTACGGTATATTCATGGAATTTTTCAGGATTTGTAATAACAACACATCCTATTTCTTCATCATAACTCCATTTTTCTACTGGCACTACTTCTCCAGTAGAACGATCTACAACTTCCCACCAGCGAGTAATATCATCACGAGTATTTACCTGCATTAATTCATCAGAGATACCTTTCATAAGAGGAATCCTTAAAGTATCTTCTGTTGCAGTATAAAAACCAGTCATAATGTAGCACTGCTGCACTTCATCTGGGTTGGCTTTTGCCCATTCATTGTCTTTTCTAGTTGTATAATAGGTAGAATAGATTTTCGCTCCAACTTTTGTAAGTTCTTCTGGAAACTCTGTACCATCACAGTCACGGATTGCATCCGCTCCCCAGCGTTTTAAAACTTCGATTGTTTCTGGTACAACATCCAGATTAGTAGGAATCGTTACTCTTCCCTGTGTCTTTAATACTTCACTCATAGATTCTCACCATCTATCTTTCCGTTTTATTTTCTTCTATCTCTGTATGGATAGTTATAAATAGCAAGTGCTACTAATAACACACCCACACCGATTAACATTTGAATAAGTCCACCCAATTCTCCTGTCTGCTGCCAGCCTGTAAACACAAGCACCAAACCTCCTACAAAACAAAGTAAAATGGATGCAACTCTTAAGACTGGATTATCATTAATAAAATTCATATTAGTACCTCCTTAGCCTTTTAATCCACCCATTGTCATACCCTGGGTTAACTGTTTTTGTACACAGATATAAAGAATTAATGTTGGTAACATTACAATTACAAGACCTGCGTACATCATACCATACTGTGCAGCCGCCTGCTGTGCCTGCATCAGATTTAACAAACCTACTGGTAATGTCTTCTGTGCATCAAAACCATTCATAAGAGTCATGGAAATAATGTACTCATTCCAGAAGGATAAGAAATTGAATAAAATTACAGTAATAATTGATGGTTTTGCCATAGGGAAAATAATACGAACCATTGTTGTAAAGAATCCCGCCCCATCAATATAAGCAGCTTCTTCATAATCATGAGGAAGTGTCACGAAATATCCAGACAAAAGATAAATCGTAAATGGTAATGCCGTAGCAGCATATACAACTGCTAATACAAATAAATTATTTAATAAAAATCCCTGTCCTGTTAAACTACGAATCCAATTGTCTCCATCTCTTAACATTAAAAAGATAGGTACTACGATGTAGTTTACGTTGATAAACAATCCTGCCATAAAAGCAGTATTTAAAAGTTTTGAACCTCTGAATTTAAATCTTGCCAATGCATAAGCAGCTGGTAAGGCCACTACCAACAAAATAATAAGTGCCAATGCTGTAACGATAACTGAATTAATCATGTAATCGCCCATCTGTGCCTTGTTCCACGCATTGATAAAGTTTTCAAAATAGAAACCGTTTGGTAAAGTCCATGGATTTCCATAAAATTCGCTATTTTCTTTCACAGAAGCCATAAAAACCCAAGCTACTGGAACTACAATACTTATTGCTAGGGCAAAAAGCACAAAATATATAAAAAATCTATATAATTTTGTACCACCTAATTTATGTTCACTCATCTCTTCACCTCCTAGATTTCTAATGGTTCACGTTCTGTAACCTTATTTACAATACCAGATAAAGCAAAGGAAAATAAGAAAATAATAACACCTACTGCCATACTATAACCATAGAGACCTGCATCTTTTTGATTGTACATATAGCCCAATGCTACTTGAGATGCTCCGTTTGGACCACCTGAAGTTAATGCGGTTACAAAAAGGAATGCCATATTGATAGTTGAAATAATAAAGAAGGTTAAGGTTGTACGAATATTGGTCCAAATAAGAGGAATCGTAATAAGGAAAAACTGCTGGATTCTATTCGCGCCATCTAATCCAGCACTTTCATACAAGCTTTCGGAAACTGCCGAAATAGATGCCATATACATAACCATATAGTATCCGATTGCCTGCCAAACCATTGCAATAATAAGACTGACAATAACTAATCCTTCGCCTTTCCAAAGGATTGGATTTGTCAGCACTTCTGGATTAAACAATCCAATAATGCTATTTAACATACCGTTTTCAGGTTTGTAAATTGCAGAGAAAATACCTGAAATTACTACAACAGATAAAATATTTGGAATATAGAAAATAATACGGAATAAATTCTTTCCTTTTACTTTTTCACGTGTAAGAATTGATGCAAATACGATAGCAAAACCAAATGTAATAATCGTAACCACAACAATCATTAAAATCATGTTCTGGCAGGAACGAATAAACTTTGGATCAGAAAAAGCTGCCTGAAAATTTGCAAGTCCTACGAATGTTTCTGTTGGAGAATAAGCACCTCTTTCAAATAATGACATGCGAAATACATTTGCTGTTGGCATAATCATAAAAATGAAAAATAAAATTGTTGCCGGTGCCACACATGCAAAAAGAAAAAGGGTTCTTCCCATACTTTTTTTCATGAATTGTCACTCCCTTTCATAAATGGTAATTATGTGCTTCCTCTCGGAGCGTTTTTATAATGAAGATCGTCCATTATAAAAACGGCGGGCAGAAACCTGCCCGCCGTCCCTTAGATAATCATTATTTAATAATATTTTCTCTCATTACATCTGTAGCTTCTTTAATTCCATCTACCCACTGTTCTGTTGTCATTGTTCCTTCAACTACTGAGTTAACTGGATCAAAGAATACTTCCTGAACTGTTCCAAGTCCTGCTACTGATTTGTATGCTGCGAAAGCGCCCATAGCTGCTTTTGCACCGTTGTCATAAATTGAGTAGAACATTACGTTGTCGCCTTCTAACTTATCAGCGATGCCAAGTACTGGCTGAATTGCGCCATGTTTTGCAAAGATTTCACAAGCTTTGTCACTGTAAAGGAATGCAACGAACTGTTTTGCTTCTTCTACATTCTGTGCACCTGATGGAATCCAAGCCTGTTCGAACCATGTAAAGCTGTATCCATCTCCACCTGCTTCTACTGCTGGAAGAGCTGTCATGCCCCATTTGAAGCCTTCTGCTCTTGGAGCTTCTGCCATTTCACTAACAACCCATGTACCATTTGTCATGAAGATTGCTTTGTTGTCTAATACTAACTGCTGGTTCTGTGTAAAGTCTTCACCATTTGCCTGAGCTGGTGTAGATGAATGTGTATAACCTGCTAATTTATCAAGGATTTCGAATACTTTCTGTCCTTCTGGAGTATCCCAAACACCTTCTTCATAGTTTGTTACTTTGTTGAATAATTCTGGTCCTCCTACTGAGTATACTAAAGCTGAGAAGAAAGCATCATAGTAACCTGCTGTTGGATATGTAAATAATGCAATACCTTCTGCTTTTGCTTTTTCTCCTAATTCCCACATTTCATCCCATGTTGTAGGAACTGCCCAGCCTTTTTCTTCTAATAAGCCAGCATTGTAGAATAATCCACATGGAGAGTAGAACATTGGAGCAAGGTATGTTTTGCCATCACCGTATGGGTTTGTTAAAGCTGTTTCTGTGAAACCACCTGCGATTTTGTCAGAAACTTTTGCTTCTTCACCAGGAACTGTCATAGATAATACATCTGTAATATCTGTGATAAGGTTATCCTTGATGAACTGTTCTGTTAATCCAGCTTCACGACCTGTTGCTAAATGAACAACATCTGGATACTGTCCACCCTGCATAGATGGTCCAATTACGTTTTCAAGTTCTTTGTCGATAATTAATTCAACTTCAACACCTGTTGTTTCTGTGTATGCTGCAGCAACTTCTTTCCAAAGATCTGCACCATAACCACCTTCGAATGCTGCAACAGTAATTTTCTTAGCACCTTCACCCTGAGCGTCTGCATCTGCATTATTGCCGCCGCCACAAGCTGTGAACATTGTAAGTACCATTGTTGCACACAAAAGTAAACTTAAAATTCTCTTTTTCATTTTAAATATCCTCCTTTAAAATTTACCTCAAAGTTATGATACTTAAAGTATAGCACTTAAAACAAGACAATCAATTTATATATTGCTATATTTTTTATATTTCTTGCGTTTTTATTATTTTTGTTATTTACTTACACTTTTAATAAAACTTTTTTGTACATGATTCACAAATTGTTTGTGTTTTCCACACAAAAATGCTATAGTAATATTGTGAATTGTAAACATTTCACAAGCAACAAACATAAACTTCAACTCAACAAAACAACATTTTAACATTTTTGAGGTGTTTTATGGACTACACAGCACGATATAACAATTTAAATCTGGACTATTCTTCTTTTGACAAAGCAAAACTATTGTATGCCTCTGCATCTCGTTATAGCGGAGAATGGCATAGTAATCTTCACACACACTACTGTTCTGAAATCTTTTATATTACAGATGGGAGTGGACAATTTCAGATTGAAGACCAGATTTATCCGATTCATCCACATGATTTAGTAATCGTAAATCCAAACGTCTTACATACAGAATTAAGTCACAATTCTAATCCACTTTCCTATATTGTAATTGGAATCGAAGATGTAGAACTTACAACGCTAGAGGATGAAGATGATGTTTCTTTTTGTATCATTAACTTAAAAGAAATCAAAGACATCGTGCGTTTTTACTTTAACCAGATACTTGCCGAAATAAATAAAAAGACTCCTGATTCTGAAATCATGTGCAGAAACCTCACAGAAAACCTGGTAATTCTATTAAGTCGCCAAGCAAACTTTAGTGTCACTCTGACTCCAATTCAGAAAAAGAGTCCACGTGTATGTATTGCAGTAAGGCAATATATTGATCATCACTTCAAAGAAAATATAACCCTTGATACACTGGCAGACATTACACATGTAAGCAAATATCATCTAGTACATGTATTTACAGAAGAATACGGATTTTCACCAATTAATTATCTGATATATAAACGTATTGAAGAAGGAAAGAAACTCCTTCAGACGACAGATTATTCCCTAGCTCTAATCGGACGAACACTTGGCTTTTCTTCTCCTAGCTATTTTTCACAGGCATTTAAAAAGCAAACCACCTATACGCCTATGGAATATCGCAAAATTAGCCGTCGCGAAAACCAACCGCTTACTTAAGCTAAAATACATTGTACTTGAATACACTATCACACAAAAAACTCCTAAATAGATTTGGATTTTCATCCATTTCTATTTAGGAGTTTCTTCATCTTAGGTATTATTGGTTATACTTTGCAACGATATCACTCATGATATCCCATTTTGCTTCCATGTCTGATACAAGTTTAAACTGTGTTCTACAACGATCTAAGTTATGTTCTGGTCTATGAATCTTGAAATATACGTCACCCTGCAAATAGTCTGTTAAGAAACGCATACCACATTCAAAGGTCATAATCTTTGCTCCCATAGGAAGGAGTTCAATTTCTTTGGAAGTAAGCTTACCGCCACAGCCTTCAATAAATCCCTTGGTATATACTTCAAACAATTCCATATCACAACTGATTTTGCTCAAATCCTTCTCATCTTCTGCACCTGTGCTGGCGCCTGAACGAATCGAATCACCAAAATCGTACATCGCAAGACCAGGCATAACAGTATCTAAGTCTACCACACAGATACCTTTACGAGTCACATTATCAAGCATAATATTGTTAAGCTTTGTATCATTATGTGTTACACGAAGTGGAATTTCTTTACGATCAATCATTTCTGCAAAGAAGCATGCATCTTTTTCTCTATCAAGTACAAACTGAATTTCTTCCTGTACTTCAGATGCTCTGCCCTTCACATCTGCTTCTACTGCTTTCTTAAAGTTTGCAAAGCGATTTCTGGTATCATGAAACTTCTCAATAGTCTCATGCAAAGTCTCTGCTGGATAATCAGAAAGCATATTCTGGAAATTACCAAAAGAATATGCACTTTCATAAAAGTCATCTAAGCTTTCTGCCATATCATAACTGCTTGCATCTGTAACATATACATAAGCACGCCAATATTCACCCTCTGCATCTACATAATATGGAAGTCCATCCTCTGCTGGAATAACATTTAAAGTTTCACGCATTGGATCCCCACCAGCAGCTTCAATCTTTTTATAAAGAAAACTGGTTACTCCCATAACATTTTCCATAAGCTCTACTGGCTTTGGAAAAACATTCTTATTCATCATCTGAAGAATTACTTTCAAACGACCCATTTTACCAATCTGATACACCAATAAAAATGTATCATTGATATGCCCATTTCCCCAACGGCAAACTTTTACTAAGTCACCCTCAAACTGGAAATGTTTTGCAACTTCTCTTACTCTTTCGTTATTTAATTCTGACATACTATCTCTCCCCCTGTGACATATTATATAACTTTTCTGCTTTGTAATCATGGAAACGACCAGCATCGAGCGCAGCTCTGATTTCTTCCATCATTGTGTTGTAGAAATAAAGATTGTGGAGTACACAAAGTCTCATGCCAAGCATTTCTTTTGCCTTAAGTAAATGACGAATGTAAGCACGGCTGTAATGCTTACATGCTGGACACTGACATCCTTCTTCGATTGGACGCATGTCTTTTTCATATTTCTGATTGAACAGATTGATTTTGCCATGGTTGGTGTAAAGATGTCCATGACGACCATTTCTGGTAGGATATACACAATCAAAGAAATCGATACCACGTTCAACACCTTCTAAGATGTTGGCTGGTGTACCAACCCCCATCAGATAAGTTGGCTTGTTCTTTGGTAAATGTGGCACTGTCACATCTAAAATATGGTACATATCCTCATGAGACTCACCTACTGCAAGTCCACCTACTGCATATCCATCCAAATCCATTTCTGAAATACGTTTTGCATGATCAATACGAATATCATCAAAAATCGCCCCCTGGTTGATACCAAAAAGAAGCTGTTCTTTATTCACGGTATCTTCTAAACTGTTAAGACGAGCCATTTCTGTCTTACAACGCTCTAACCAGCGTGTAGTACGAGCAACGGAATCCTCTACATACTTACGCTCTGCTACCGAAGATGGACATTCATCAAAGGCCATCGCAATCGTAGAACCAAGGTTTGACTGGATCTGCATACTTTCTTCTGGTCCCATAAAAATCTTGCGACCATCAATATGAGAATTGAAATATACACCTTCTTCCTTAATCTTACGAAGTCCAGCTAATGAGAACACCTGAAATCCGCCAGAATCTGTAAGAATTGGTCTATCCCACACCATAAACTTATGAAGACCACCGACTTCTTTAATTAATTTATCTCCTGTACGTACATGAAGGTGGTAAGTATTAGACAATTCCACCTGACATTTTACATCTTTTAAATCCTGTGTTGATACCGCACCCTTGATAGCTGCTACTGTACCAACATTCATAAACACAGGTGTCTGGATATCACCATGTACTGTATGGAAAACGGCACGTTTTGCACGGCCTTCTTCTTTTAACAATTCATATTTTGCCATATATTTTTTCCTTTCATATCAACTGCATTTATTATAAGAAACCCTAGGTTGAAACGTCAAGGATATTATGGTAAATTATGAATTAAATAAGACGAGAAAGCAGGAACAACTTATGGCAGGTTCATCATTTGGAAAATTATTTACCGTAACTACTTGGGGCGAATCTCATGGAAAAGCAATTGGCGTTGTCGTAGACGGCTGTCCAGCAGGACTACCACTCTGCGAAGATGACATCCAGGTATTTTTAAACCGTAGAAAACCGGGTCAATCTAAATTTACAACTCCAAGAAAAGAAGGCGATGTGGTAGAAATCCTTTCCGGTGTATTTGAAGGAAAAACTACTGGTACACCAATCTCTATGGTTGTATGGAATGAGAACCAGAACTCCAAAGATTATAGTGAAATTGCATCCTACTATCGTCCAGGACATGCAGACTATCCATTTGATGAAAAATACGGGTTCCGTGATTACCGTGGTGGCGGACGTTCTTCTGGCAGAGAAACTATCGGACGTGTGGCAGCTGG
>JAFQWG010000056.1 GCA_017407605.1 Agathobacter sp.
CAGCACCGCCTGCACGAGTAACGTATTCCTGTGCTTTTGCTACAACTGCTGCTCTCGCATCATCTTCGATCTTTGCACTAACAACGAGTGCTAATTCATATTTGTTCATGCGATTTTACCTCCTTTTGGTCTCTGGCCCACGAAATTAATCCATGAGCAAGGAAAATTAATATACCGAAAACAGATGATACCACGTTTTATCAAGGTTTGCAAGCCTTTTTACAAAGGTTTTTTTAAATCTTTTGTGTTCTTTTCTACTAGTTTTCGGGCTATCATTACCTGGTGACCACAACCTGTGCACTTCAAACGGAAGTCAGCCCCAACACGTAGTATTTCCCACTCGCTGGCACCGCATGGATGTGGTTTTTTTAATTTTACAATATCGCCTACTTCATATACGAGTTTTTCCATAAAAATGCTCCTTTTCCATAGTCCTATCATAAAAATTCACAAGTTTCTTCTATATTATATAGTAGATAAAAGTTTTTTCAATATTTATCTTTCTTTCATTATTATTATGGATGGGTTTATGGTATAATGTATACACTTAATGATGTAGGGGAAATTTAAGGGAGGGATTCATCATGAAAATGATACATATGGAATGCCCAAATCATCCAGAGGCTACTCTGGAAGGGTATATCTTAGATTGTGAAATTACATTAGGTCAGGAGAAAAAACGCCCTGCTATTATTGTTTGTCCTGGTGGCGGATATGTGTACTGCTCACCTAGAGAAGGCGAACCGATTGCACTTGGCTATGCAGCAAAAGGATATCATGCATTCGTGCTTCGCTACTCTACTGGCTGGGATGCAGCAGGTTTTTCACCATTAGAAGAAATCAGCTGGGCGGTTGGATACCTTCGTGAACATGCAGATGAATGGAATATTGATCCAGAAAAAATCTTAAGCTGTGGTTTTTCTGCTGGTGGACATTTAGCTCTTGCAGCAGGTCTTATGGCAGAAAACAAGGTGAATGGTATGATTTTAGGTTATCCAGCAGTTACAATTCCTAACATGCCTGGCGCATTTATGTTACAGCTTTTAACCGGAAAAAAAGAAGTAACCAATGAAGATGCTGCACAGTTTGATCTTTTAAGCAAGATTACAAAGGATGCTCCTCCTGTATTTATGGTAGCTACTGCAGAAGATTTACTTACCAACTTCGGTGCACTTCCAGTTGCTAACAAATATACAGAATTAGGTCTTTTCTATGAACTTCATGTATTCCAGCATGGACCTCATGGATATGCGTTAGCTAATGAGGTGACTGCGGATGGTAGTTCTCAGGTACTTAATAGTGCATTCTCAACATGGCAGGATATGTCGGTTGAATGGTTGAAGAAAGTATTTGGCCAACCAGAATTTGTGGATAAGTCTACTAGTAAAATGGGAAAATACATGGCTGAACTTGGCTTTACAATGCCTGGTGCTAGCGGCGGAGAATTTGCATAAATTCATAGCAATTAAGAGTGGAAATCGATTTGATTTCCACTCTTTTTATTTTCTAACGTTCTAGTGATTTCGTCCTCTCCATAGACTTTTTATAAGAACCTATATTCTAGAGGATATCTTGAAACGAACACTTCTCTTTCAAAAACACATCTTTCCTATTCTACTTACACTTACAATAATTATTTCAAGTTTTACAGGATGTACACATAAAGAAAGCTTTGAAGATTTTACACATTCCCTTTTTCTTGAGGAAGTATCTTCTAATACCATTAATCTACATTATACGATTGAAAATCCAAATGCCTATGGTATTAGTATGTACAATGTTTCCCTCGGGGATTTTTCTGCTGAAGCACGTAGTCGCACGACCTCCGACTTAAGAAACTCCTTAAAAACCCTAACCTCCTATCCGTACCTTACACTTTCGACAGAGGAAAAGCTTACCTATGATGTGTTAGAGGATTATCTTAATACACAGCTTGCACTAGCAGATTATCCTTTATATCAAGAGCCTTTATCCGGCTCCGGTGGTCTACAGATGGAACTTCCTATTTTGTTTGCAGAATATAAATTCAACTCAGAACAAGATGTAAAAGATTATCTAAAACTATTATCTCTGACCAACGAATACTTTGCAGATATTATAGAATTCGAAAAAGAAAAGTCTGCTGCTGGGCTTTTTATGTCTGACACTATCTGTCAAACGGTTATCGAAAGCTGTGAAAGCTTTCTTGAGAATCCAGAAAAACACTATCTCCTAGCAACCTTTGAAAATCGTTTAAATACTTTGAACTTATCCGAAAAGAAATACAAACAATATAAAGATAAGAACCGCCAGATTTTACAGCAAGAACTTTTTCCAGCTTATGAGACTATGATTTTTGAACTTGAAGCTCTAAAAGGTTCCGGAAAAAATAATATGGGGCTCTGTCATTTCCCTAACGGAAGTGATTACTATACCTTGCTGTGCTATTCGTATACCGGCTGTGAAGACACCATTGATCAGCTTTTTCGAAAGATCGAACTACAACGCATGCAGGATTTAATTACTTCTGCCAATTTACAAAGTGAAGATTCTACAATTGTTAGTCAGTGTACCTATTTAGAATGGGAAATGCCTGACGCTGCAACTATGTTAAATCATTTAAAAAAAGAGATTCAGCCTAGTTTTCCTACTCCACCTACTACCCATTGTGAAATAAACTATGTAGAACCGGCATTAGAAGAATATCTTGCCCCTGCCTTTTATATTGTTGCTCCGATAGATAACTACTTGGATAATTGTATCTATATCAATAATGCCTATGTAACAAACGACTTGTATGGATTTACAACTTTAGCCCACGAGGGATATCCAGGTCATCTGTACCAGACTGTGATGAGCTATGAATACAATCTTCCCGAGGTTCGCACCATCCTTAATTACCCTGGATATGTAGAGGGCTGGGCGACCTATATTGAAATGATGTCTTTTGATTACGCTGGCCTAGAAGAAAATCTATCGACTATGCTTTCCCTAAATCAAGCTGCAACACTTAGTTTATACGCTAGCTCCGATATTGGTCTTCATTATTATGGCTGGTCCAAAGAGGATATGTATGCATTTTGGTCAGGATTTGGGATTTCAGATACAGAGACCATAGACAAAATTACCCAGCTCATCTTATCGGAGCCGGGTAACTATTTAAAATACTATGTTGGTTATTTAGAATTTTTATCCTTACAAGATTATGCACGAACACTTCTTGGTGACGAATTTTCTCTTAAAGAGTTCCATCGTACTATTCTGGACATTGGTCCTGCACCGTTTGCCATCTTAGAAAAATACTTCTTGGAATACTATTCTCCCCAAACTTGAGTAAACACTGACTCGCACAAGGCTTTGGAAAATTCTCTATCCTGTTTTAAGATGAGGTTTTCCGAAGCCATTTCTTCGGTGTAATCTTCCATATAATATACCGTATACTCTGTGCCTTTTCCCATATGGCATACTATCTCAATCGCATCATAATCAACAATTTCAACTACACCTGTATCATTTCTTCTTAAGGTCACATCTGCAATACCACCCACCATACGGTTTGTAACACCATGTCCTTCTGAGGAAGTACCATTTACAAAATTTCCAAGCGAATAGTATACCAACATCTCGTGTCCATCTTCTGAAGTAAGCCATCTGATTGGTTCGATTACATGTGGATGTGCTCCAATAACCAAGTCTACAC
Organism: Agathobacter sp.; assembly: GCA_017407605.1. Taxonomy (GTDB): domain Bacteria; phylum Bacillota; class Clostridia; order Lachnospirales; family Lachnospiraceae; genus Roseburia. The sequence goes on from JAFQWG010000056.1 coordinate 3,680, forward strand.
CTTCTTCTAAGAAAATCCGTGCCCATTTCTCCTGTGCACTTGATGTACCCAGATTATACTCTGTACCCCAATGTGGGCATACGATAGTAAAATCTGCAATTTCTTCCGCTCTTTGGATGTCTGAGCGTATTTTCTGCTCTTTTAACAAATTTACCAGGTATGGTCTATCACTTGGGAGCGCGATTCCATTCGTTCCGTAAGTATAATTTAAGATGGCTACTTTTATGCCGTTCTTTTCATATACATAGATATTTTCGTTTTGATCTTTCTGGCTTCGATTGATTCCTAAATAGGTTATTTCTGGATGATTCGCATCTAGATAATCCATACAATTATAAATTGCACGTATTCCTTTATCCATTGCATGGTTTGTTGCAAACAACAGTACATCAAATCCAGCCTTTGATTCTGCGTCAGCTAAAGCATATGGTGTATTAAAGCTCGGATACCCTGTATAACCAAAACCAGCTCCTCCCATAATGGTTTCCTGGTTTGCTATTGCAAGGTCCGCTTCCTCTATGGTATCTTTCACATTTACAAATAAGTGATCAAAATTGTAGGTTCCATCCTCCTGCAATCCAGAGTTTAAAATTGGTTCGTGCATCAACATGTCACCGACCATAATAATTTGCAGCGTATCTAATTCTTCCTCCATCGCAGGAATTATCATATTATCAACGCCGTGCATCTGAAATCCTGGCTGGGCAACAATTGCAGAAACCTCTTCTATTGTTGTCTCTTCAGTATTCTCTTGCATTGCACATCCAACCAGAATTCCTATAAGAACGACTACTCCAATACCAAATGTAATATTATGTTTTCGCTTTCTTAAATCTAACTTCTTTCGTAATTTTCCCATTTTATTTCACTAAGTACTGATAAATATCTCTCTTACTTACCCCTCTATCTTTTGCCACTAATTTCATTGCTTCTTTATGATCTATCCCCTGACTTTCATAATGCGCCATATGTTCTTCAATGGTCATTTCTTCCCATGCAGACTGCTGCTCTTTTACCAGTTCCTCTCGGCTTTTTCCACAGATCACGAGCACATACTCTCCACGAGGTTCTCTTTCTTCATAATAAGATAAGAGTGCAGAAAATGTCGTCTGTATCTTTTCTTCGTGTTTTTTTGTAAGCTCACGACATACGGTAAGCTCTCTATCCCCGAGCACATCCAACAACTCTTTTACTGTCTTTAATAAATGATGTGGAGCCTCGTAGAGAATAATGGTTCTTGTTTCATTTTTGAGTTCTTCAAGAACACTGTTTCGTTCTTTTTTATCCTTTGGTAAAAAAGCTTCAAATGCAAAACGTCTTGTAGATCGGCCAGACATCGTAAGGGCAGTTATACATGCTGCCGCACCTGGCAGTGAGGTCACCTCTACTCCTTCTTCATAGCAGATTCTTACAATATCTTCTCCCGGATCTGAAATTCCAGGAGTTCCAGCATCTGTAATAAGTGCAATATTTTTTCCCTCTTTAAGTTTACTTACAAGCTGATAAGCTTTTTCAATTTTATTGAATTCGTGATAACTTGTCATCGGTGTTTGGATATCAAAATGATTTAAAAGCTTAATCGAATTTCTAGTATCTTCTGCAGCAATTAAATCTACTTCCTTAAGCGTACGAAGTACTCGGTAAGTAATATCTTCTAAATTTCCAATTGGCGTTGCACACAAGTATAAGGTTCCTGCCATGTTTTCCTCCTATGCAAAACTTGCGCATATTTATTTAATCTTGATTTTATTTCTCGTATATATCTAATATATCTTGCGTGTACACATTTTCATCTTCGTATACAATAAGCGGTTTCTCAATCGTAATTCTCGACTTTCCACCCTTTAATCCTTCAAGTAAAACCATATTAGGTTCTTTGTCAATGTATGGATATACCAATTGCATACGCTTTGGTTCGATTTTATACTCTACCATCTTTGCAAAAATTTCTGCCAGACGAAATGGTCTATGTATCATATAGAATCTGCCGCCTTGCTTTAGCAATCGGGTACTTTGCATTAGAATATCATCTAATGTACATAGTATTTCATGCCGCGCGATAGTCTTTGCATCGGCATTATTCTTCAAACCATGCTCTCCTATCATATATGGGGGATTGGTTGTAATAACATCAAAAGAAGATGCTCCAAAAATATTTGAAGCATCTCTGATATCCCCTGTTACAATTGATATCTTTTCTTCCAAGTTATTTAAACTTACACTTCTAGATGCCATATCTGCACTTTCTTCTTGCACTTCAAGCCCTGTAAAATGCTCTCCATTTGTTTTTGCCTCCAAAAGTATTGGAATAATCCCAGTTCCAGTTCCTAAATCAAGAACTTTCTCACCTCTTTTTACCTTTGCAAAGCCAGATAAAAGCACTGCATCCATTCCAAAACAAAATCTGCCTGGATCTTGAATAATCTGATATCCTTTTCTATGAAGATCGTCTATTCTCTCATTATTTTTCAGAAGAATTGTTGTGTCTTTTTTTGTTTTTTCCAAAATGACGTTTTCCTTTTCCATCGTAACGTTTTTTATGATGATGATTTTTTCCGTTTTCACCAGATTCTGTAGCACTTTCGTTATTTTCTGCATTATCTACAATGTCATCCTGACGTCTTTCCTGATAACTTGCACGTTCCTGCTGATTATTTCTTTCGGAATTTCTCTCTTTGTTATGTCTGTGGTTTGGACGTTCTGGAACTTCTTCTACTAGTGCCTCGTCTTCCAATCCACCTAACTCTTTTAATTCTTCTTCTGTAATTTTTACATCTCTGCGTTTCTTAGGGCGGAAATTAAGTTCATCAACTTTGTATTCGCGTAATTCTTTTTCTTCACCATTGTCAATTACTACTTTTACGAGCTGACGAAGTACACTTACACTCTGTACTTCTCCTTTCTCTCCACCTCTTGTAAATACGGTATCTCCTACAGATGGTAATCTGCTATTAAGATATTCATAAGTATCCTGCTCATTTTTAAGACAGCACATAAGTCTTCCGCACACACCTGAAATCTTGGTTGGGTTTAAAGAAAGATTTTGTTCTTTTGCCATCTTAATCGATACTGGCACAAAGTCAGAAAGGTATGTTTTACAGCAAAGTGGACGACCACAGATACCGATACCACCTAAAATCTTGGTCTCATCACGTACACCAATCTGACGAAGCTCAATTCTAGTACGGAACACTGCTGCCAAGTCTTTTACCAATTCTCTAAAATCAATACGTCCATCTGCAGTAAAATAAAATAAAAGTTTGTTGTTATCAAATGTATACTCTGCATTTACAAGCTTCATATCAAGTTCATGTTTGATAATCTTTTCTTTACAGATTGCAAATGCTTCTTTTTCTTTTTCTCTATTCTTTTCAATTGTTCTTTCGTCTTCATCTGTTGCAATACGAAGAACCGGTTTTAAAGGCTGGATAACCTTTTCATCTTCCACTTCCTTTGGTGGAATAAGTACCGTTCCCATTTCTACCCCACGGGCAGTTTCTACGATTGCATGCATTCCTGTTTCCAAATCGAATCCGCATGGATCAAAATAATAGATTTTTCCTGCTTTTTGGAAACGAATTCCTACTACTGTTGTCATAATTAGTTCTCCTTAATTGTCAGCAACAACAATTCTATTACCAAATCAAAATTTACATTGGCGTTCAAACGAACTCTGGATTGTTCCAAACTTCGTAATATAGTTTCTATTCCTGAATAAGATCTTTTTGCTGCTTGTTTTTTTATATCATAAACCTCATCCTTAAAGATGAGATTATTTACATCGTTTGTGGCTTTTAAATACAGCACATCACGAAACCATAAGGTTAATAGATCAAAATACTCATGTATTTTAGGTTTAAATTCATTGATTTGTTTGATTAATTGATTTAATTCATACAAATCCATGTCTTCCAGTTTTTTTACAATAGAAAGTGCCGCCGCTTTCAGTTCATTAAATTCATCGGAAGCAGCCAATTGGATTGCCTTACCTACATTGCCCTGAGCAAAAGCGGCACACACATCTGCCTGATAGTCTGGAATCTGGTATTTTTTCATCAAATAACTTTTTATCAGATCTTCATTGACAGTTTTTAAATTCAATGTAATACATCTAGATAAAATGGTTGGTAAAAAGCTATCTGCATTCGTGGTAAGCAAAAGAATGATTCCATAGGTAGGTGGCTCCTCAATTGTTTTTAAGAGTGCATTCTGTGCCTGGACATTCATTTTTTCAGCTTCGTCTACTATATATATTTTGTATTTACTATTATATGGCTTGATTACTATATCGTTATTTAGCTGCTGTCGGATATCGTCTACCGAAATAACATTTGGTTTATCGTGCGATACATAAATAATATCTGGCTGATTGTGCTCCTTCGCCTGATGACAGGAACGACATTCCATACAAGGTTCGTCTCCATGATTCTCACACTGCAAAGCCATAGCAAATGCCTCTGCAAGCATCATCTTTCCAGCATTACTTTCTCCATTAAAAATATAAGCATGGGAAATTTTCTCCATACGAATGGCATTCTTTAAATGATCCACTATTTGATTGTGTCCTATAATATCCCTAAATCCTGCCATTGTTTCTCCTGTTACGTGAAGATATCTAATAAAAGACCTTCGATTTCTCCAATTCTGCTAAGTATCGCAAGATGATCTTGCTCATCCGACATAAGCTCTTCCGCTAAAGCATCTAAATTTTCATCAATTTTACGAATAATTCCGTACACTCTATGTCGACCTCTTCGGTCTAAGAAATTTTCACGGGAAAATTTGTGAGAACGATACACTACTTCATTTAAGAAGTCTTTGATCAGACCTCGATAACGCTTCAGATCCCGGATATCCATATGACGAGCAATACGTTCGCCCTGCGTAGTGATGTCTGTCATCAGTGACTCTACCTTGGCTTGGAGTTGTGCATCGGTGATAGCGCTTGATAATGTAAACTTGAAAGATCCATCGCCAGCTACTGGTTTTGCTGTTTCCGATACCTGGTTAATCTGAGTCATTTCATTTACTTTCATATTCATATCCATACAAGGCTACCTCCTTTCTCATTACATCATCGATGTGATATAGCTTTCCACTTCTTCTAATGTTGTATCTAAACTTGCATTTATAAATCTTTTCTCAATACCGGCTTCTTTTAAGTTTTCTTCCGAAAAGTCCTTTGCATCCGCAAGAAATCTTCGGCACATTTCCTCATACTTTGGAACATCCTGTTCTTTTTCTCTCGAAATTGCTCGAAGCAGTCGTTCTCCATCTTCTACTTCTATATATATCGGTACTGTATTTTCTACACCAAAATAATTGCGAATCTTTACATATGCCTCTAAAGTTCCAATCAGCAGATAATTTTCTTTATCAAGCTGAATGTTTCCATCGTTAACAGTAAAATACTTCCAAACACCATACACAGTATCGTAAGCTCTAAGCTCTACAATTTTTCCTTCATTTTTCAATTTTTCTACATCCGCTTCGGCACAAAAATGATATTCTCTACCATTTTCTTCCCCCTCGCGAATTGGTCGTGTTGTATAAGGAATAATTCTTTTCAATTGTAAGGCGTTTTCCTGCAACAGTTTTTGATATATTGTATCTTTTCCCGTCGCACTTTTACCCATCACACAAAATATCTTTCCCATCTTGTCCTATCCTCTTAGTATAATATAGTCACGAAAAATTGACAATCTAAATTGCCATTGCTCTAGCCTAAAAAACGTTCTAATTCTGGCATCCAATCATCAAAGAAAATATCATTCTCGCAAAGAGCCTTCCATATTGGTCCTAAAAACGCAAGAATTCTACCCATCACAATTTCCCATTCTTCCGTCTCGTTTCGATTCTTTTTTGCGTACTGCTGCCATCTCTTTTTCATATAACCATAATTGACATAAGAAGAAAGAAATTCCATTCGTTTCATGGATATTACTTTTGGCTCTTTTTCTCCCATCACCTTTAACTCATCCAACACTCGTCTGCCATTAATGGTCTGTGTTTTTAAAATATCATTTATTTGGTCATATGTTTTCATATCTGAAATCAACTCTAGCATTCGCATAATTTCGAATACATCTTCTGATAATACGTTCTCTTTAGAATAAGAAAGGTATTTACATACTTTCTTATGTTCAAACATCAATTTCAGTTCTTTTTCCTTTGGTATCTGCTTCTCAAACTTGATTGCTTTGATGGACATCATTACCGGAACCTGCATATCCATATAGTGACAGACAAGAGAAAGTATCGCACCTTGCTCTAACATCTTAACTGTGCATTGCCACTTCAGCCCTAGTTCTTTTTCATCTGGCTTAAATAGTACCTCTTTTAAAAACGAGTCAATTACTTCAGAAGAAAAAGTATGGTTTTTCTTCTCCTTTTCGACATATAAAAATTCTAATCTTTCTTTAGATACCTTCTTATACGCCTCCTCACCAAGTACACTCTCCTTAGAAATCCATAACCATTCTTGAAATGAAGATTTACTGATACGAAGCATCAGATTTTCTATCGCACACCCGTATAAAATATCCGATAAGGAAATATCCCTATTTTTACTTTTGTCTTTCCATTTTTGTGGAAACTCTACCCCTAGTTTCATCTTATAACCAAACTCCAATTAAACTTTGTACTCGCTTTAATACTTTACGCTCTCTTGCGTATTCCATAAGCGCTGCAATATCCTTATCTTCATCTTTGATATATGCTTGTATTGCTTCTTTAAAGTCCCGTCTGTCCATTTTACTTTCATATTTTAGACAATCACAAATCAAGCGGTCTTTATCATATATCTGAAACTGGTTCCCCTCGTAGGTTATGGTTGTTACACCTATTTTCAAAACCTCTGGTTCTGTATAATATGGAATTACCTTTGGATAATCCATTTTGAATCTCGATTTAGAAGTGTTCTTATCTACAGCTAAATGAAAACCAAATGGTTTGTTTGAAATATATCCATATGCATATAATGCACTTTCCATACAAAGTACTGCGTCCTCAAACAATTTTGATACCAGTGCTTCTTCGGAGAAACGTTCTACACCATATGTGTAATATCCATTTTTAATTCTTATAATATCTTTATTTTCTACAAAGTCTAAGATTCTACGATAATCAATGCCAATTGCCACCAATTGCTCTTTCTTCACAATTCCACCATTGTCATCAATACATCTTTTCACTTCATTCAGAATCTTTTCGGTTTCCTCAATTCTTTTATACATCATTGGTATTTTTTTCCGCCTCATAAAAATTATAGTGGTATTTATTTTATATTTTAGACCTATTTACCTACTACGTCAACTGACAATTATTTTTCTTTTTGTCTGTTTTTTCTTGTAAACACAATTGTTTTGTCCTATAATATAATCAAAGACATAATTATATGTCTGATATGTCTTTTATAAAGGAGGCCCTATGGAACGATCAACAACTTTAAGAAAAAATCCATCTCGTGAGACATGTGAGGGTATTATAAAAAGAATCCTAATGACAGAAGTATTAGAACATGGAAGCAACAAACACTTCCGTTTTGCTTCAGACTTTATGAATTATTTTGAATCACTTTATCCTGCATCCGACGCTTTAACAAAACAAGTGCAGCGTGCCATTAAAGCAATGGATATGCCAAAGGATGAACATGGTTTCTATATCGTCAACAAAACCTCTGCTCAATTGGAAAATGAAAAAGAGATTTCGCATCTCCTGCAAAACGCAAATGTATCCATTCATCCAATGGAGCAAGTCGAAACTGTTTTCTTATCTATAAACTCATATATGAAATCGTATCTTGTTCATTTACTGGAAACAACAGAAACCTTCCAAGGAAAGTACATTACCATTGTAGAAACATCAAATGGGCTTCTTATATATACCGAGAACAAGAATCAGCTACTCATTTTATTAAATAGTCTGACAATTTAACCTCTAAACATATATGTCATATAAATAAAAACCGACAACATACAACAAGGTATATTGTCGGTTTTTATTTTATTTGTCGTTTTATGAGTCTTTTTCTGTTTTAGCCTATTTAAACATGCGATCTCTTCTTCTTCTACGTCTTTTTTTCTTTTGAATAGGTTTAAAACGTGATCTACGCTGTTTTCTCACCTTAACATCATGCATAATTACATAATAATTATCATACAAACGCTTTCCGAAGAATGCAAGTACACCAATTCCAGCTGCTATAAGCAAGAAGAAAAAGATCGCAGTTGGTTTAATCTTAATAATATTTACCTCTTCTTCTCTTTGTTTCGAATATTCGAAATAATTATCTTCTATATCTGCTTCTGATGGTACGATGCCAACCAGACCAACTACGTGGTTACCATACGTATACTGAAGCTGTGCCAATGTATTGGCTGGTAAATCTTTTGTAATAAGCTTTAAATCTACATCTGATAAACTTGATGCAATTGGCAAGGTAACATATGCATCTTCATTTAAATCTACAAAGCCTTTTTGGTTGCCCATGATACCCTTGTACATTTTATCACCGGTGGTATCTGCTTCAGAACCAGCTAGCAAAACAGCATGGAAATTTTGAAAGCAATAATCAAATAACGCCGTTGTCTCTAAATACTGGTCTACAGTATTTGTACGCATTACTACACATACCAATGATAATCCATCTTTTTCAGCATAAGATACAAGTGTTGATCCTGATGCATCTGTATAACCTGTTTTACCACCTGTGCAGTATTCATATAGATACTTTCTGGTTTTATAAGCACTTATCATCGCATGATGATTATTTAATGGTGTAATTTCATCATGTTTATTCGTTGGAGCAATTCGATAACTACGTGTTTCAATAATGATTCGGAAATCTTCGTTTTTATATGCTTCCGCAGCAATCAATGCCATATCTCTTGCACTAGTATAGTGATCTGGATCAGGAAGACCATTAGCATTGGCAAAATGTGTATTCACACATCCTAGTTCTTTTGCTCTTTCATTCATCAAATCAACAAACGTCTGATAGTCCCCGCCAAGTTTTTGACCAATATGTTCTGCAACAGCATATGCACATTCATTTGCTGATTCCAGCATAACAGCATACAGACATTGTTCCATTGTCATCTGCTCGCCCAAATCTCGTGCGATATGAGAAGTATTACCTTCGTTTTTAAATACAGCGTCTGCAGAAAATGTTACGATTTCATCAAAATCACTATATTCAAGTGCAAGCATTGTTGTCATAATCTTTGTAATACTTGCAGGGTAATTTACCTCTGTACTATTTTTATCATAAAGTACGGCACCCGAATTTACCTCGATAACAATGGCACTTGGTGTCACAATACCTGGACTTTCCGGCCAATAATAATTTGCTTTTGCCGTCGTCGGCATCGCTGTTGTAAAGAAAAACACCGCTAGTACTGCGCAGGTTATTCTTTTCCATAGGGATTTTCTTATTTTCATAGGGATACTCCTGTGGATTTTTTTACTAACATTAAGTATAATATGTATGAAATAAAATGACAAGGAGAAAGAATATGAGACTTCGTAATATTCCTGGCGCTGATGAGGTTGTACAAAACAGTGCCTTTTGTATACAAAATCCAATTGAATGGAAAGGAAAATGGGCTTCCCTCTTTGAAAATGATAATCCTATCCATATTGAAATCGGAATGGGAAAAGGTCGCTTTCTTATGGACTTAGCTGCCTTAAATCCAAACATCAATTATATCGGCATTGAACGTTATACCAGCGTTTTGCTTCGTGCGGTACAAAAAATAGAAGAAAATCCTCTACCAAATGTTCGATTCTTATGTATTGATGCCGCAACTTTACCTGAAATATTCGCTTTTGGTGAGGTAAATCGTATTTACTTAAACTTCTCTGACCCTTGGCCAAAAGACAGACATGCGAGACGTCGCCTTACCTCTTCCGAATTTTTGGCACGC
>JAFQWG010000006.1 GCA_017407605.1 Agathobacter sp.
ATTTGGTTATCTCTAATCTTTACTGCACCTATTTCGATGATCTGATCTGTTTTCGCAGACAGCCCCGTCATCTCCAAATCTAATACAACATATTCATCAATCATCTATTCTTTTGTCCTTTGCTTTACACAAATCGTTCAAGAAACATTCACTACATTTTGGGCTTCTCGCAAAACAGATATTACGGCCAAAAGAAATAATTTGAATATTATACAAAATCCAGTGCTCTTTCGGCAGTTTACGCATAAGCTCATATTCTATTTTTTCAGGGTCATCTTCGTTCGTAAACCCAAGTCGCTTTGATATGCGTTTTACATGTGTATCTACTACAATGCTAGGCTCGTTATAAATATTGCCACGAATTACATTTGCCGTCTTACGTCCAACACCTGCTAATGTGAGCAAATCATCTAACTCACTTGGAACTTCGCCTTCGTACACCTCAATCAGGCGCTTCGCACATGCAATTATATTTTTTGCTTTATTATGGAAAAATCCCGTTGGACGAATATCCTTCTCAAGCTCCTTTAAGTCTGCATTTGCAAATTTCTCCAGGCTATCATATTTTACAAACAAATCCTTTGTTACAATATTGACTCTTGCATCCGTACACTGTGCACTTAAAATTACAGCAATCAAAAGTTGCCATGGCGTCTCATGATTTAAATAACATATATATTCTGTTCCATATTCTTTGTCAAGACGTCTTAAAATCTCTTGCGTTCTTTTTGCAGCCATTTATACTCCTTTATCATTTCGCCTTCTTCATATCATCCTTAGGTACAACATAAATCACTTGTGCCTGATGTGTTAATGGGTCTCTGTTTTCATAAGAAAACAAACTCCATATTTCTTCTTCCCTATAGTTAGGCATTGCAGTTTTTATATTTAAAAAATCATAGTGGAATGGCTCTACATGTGACAATTTTCCATTCTTACAATAATGATGTGTAATTGCTTTAAACGCAGAAGCATCTCCCGCCCAGCTTGGACGACTTTTGCAATTTTCTCTATAATACAAATCGAAAACCAATGCTTCTTTTATACAATCATACACTTCCTGTGTTAAGGTGCCTCTTGCAATTTCTTCCTCTATAAAATCAAGCATAATTTCACATCTTTTGATCCTTGAGTGACTCATTCCAAAATAATGATTTCTCTCATAAAAATCACCTAGACGCTCAAACATTAGAAATGCACTATCATAACAACAATCCAACACCTGCATCACAATCTCAAATTGTCCACTATTATAATATACTTCGAGCATCTCTTCGATACGCTTCATCTTTAAAACATCATCGAAACTCAGCCACTTTGTAGAAAGCACTTCATATGGAGGATTATCATGATAAAGGATTTCATATTCCTTCGCATGCTCATACATATATGAACCTTTTAGCACTTTTAAAAATCCCATCTGTAATTGGTTCGGTTTTAAAGCGTATATATCATCAAAGGATTTTCTAAACGCCGCATAATCCTCAAATGGCAAACCCGCAATTAAATCTAAATGCTGGTGAATATTTCCATAGTTTTTAATGCGCTCTACAATCTCCTTTAGTCGCTCCAATTTCATTGTACGCTTAATTTCCAAAATAGTTGGTGCGTTAGTAGACTGCACACCAATTTCAAGCTGGATAAGCCCAGGCCGCATAGTAGACATCAGCGCAAGTTCTTCCTCGTTTAATAAGTCCGCAGACACTTCAAAATGAAAGTTGGTTATCTCATTATCCTGTTCTTTGATAAACTTCCAAATTTCCATTGCATGTGTATGATTACAATTAAAGGTACGATCCACGAATTTAATCTGCGGCACCTTCTGATTTATAAAAAACTGCAATTCATCTTTCACGAGATCCAAATCTCGAAAGCGTAGTTTTTTATCCACCGAGGAAAGACAATAACTACACGAAAAAGGACAGCCTCGACTACTTTCATAATATATAATTCGATTTGAAAAATCTTCAAGGGTATCATAACAGAATGGGATATCACTCATATCCATAATCTCACGCCATTCATTTACTGTAATGGCATCTCCTGTTACTGTCGCATCACGAAAAGTAATCCCTTTTATCTCTCTTAAAGTTATAGATTCAGTTTCCATATAATAACGACACAAGTCCAAAAAAGTCTCTTCTCCCTCGCCCATCATAACACCTCTTACTTCTGCGTGAGATTGTAAAAATTCCTCTGCTTCATAAGACACTTCTGGGCCACCTACCCAAATTGGCACATCTGGGCATAGTTTGTGAAATTCTCGCATAACCTCTTCAACCATAGATAGATTCCAAATATAGCAAGAAAAACATAATACATCCGGCTTGCATTTATAAATTTCTTCCAGGATATAATCTGCCTGATTGTTTATTGTAAACTCTGCAATCTCTATATTCTCTTTGTACTCTTTTGCATATGCTTTTAGCGAATACACCGCCAAATTAGAATGTATATATTTTGCATTGATTGCCGTCAATAAAATCTTCATATATGAGTACTCCGCTATTCATCAAATTCCATAACTACAAAGAAACCTTTTTCGGTTTCCACAATATCCACCACAACACCTTCTCTGGATTTTAATCTTTCGCTTACAGTGTAATTTCCAGACATGGCAATTGCATGTTCAATTGTATAATAATACGAGGTTGGTAATTTCCCCTCTGTAACTGAAAGACGGTCTCCTATTTGTGTAAGTCCGGGTCTTTCCATTTTAAATTCCATTCGACGCATGATTTTATCATCCTTTCAAAAAAGCCAGGCATACGACATTTATCGTATGCCTGACCCTCTATTCTTTTCCATTCCAACAATAAGTACATAACTTACATGGTGTAAGTCCAATTGCTTCTATAATATCGTCCAATCGTGCATACTGAAGCGACGTAAATCCTAATTTTTTACGAATTGCTTCTATCATTGCTTTATATTTGTCAGTATCTGGATTTGAATATTCTTCTAATAACTCGTCTGTGACTTCTCCCTCAAGTTCCATAATCATTCTTCTTGTAATTAAATCCATTTCTGAAGTAGAACGTGAGAAGTTTAAATACTTACAACTGTACATGATAGGTGGACAAGCAGGACGAACATGAACCTCTTTTGCACCACTTTCATATAAAAATTCTGTTGTTTCTCCAAGCTGTGTTCCTCGCACAATAGAATCATCTACCAATAACAACTTTTTATCTTTAATAAGTGGCTGTACTGGAATCAACTTCATCTTAGCAATCATGCTTCTCTGTGCCTGACTAGCTGGCATAAATGAACGAGGCCATGTAGGTGTGTATTTAATAAATGGACGAGTGTAAGGAATCTCCGCCGCATTGGAATATCCAATTGCCGCTGGCACACCTGAGTCTGGAACACCTGCTGCATAATCTGGCTGTACATTTTTCTCATCACGTCTTGCCATACGACGTCCTGTTTCATAACGCATTTCTTCTACGTTAACACCTTCGTATGTAGAGGTTGGATAACCATAGTATACCCAAAGGAAAGAACACATCTTCATTTCCTCGCCTGGTTCACTCAATGTTTCCACACCATCTGGAGTCATAAATACAATTTCGGCAGGACCAAGCTCTTTATAATCGTTATATCCTAAGTTTAAATATGCAAAACTTTCAAAAGACAGACAATACGCACCTTCTTTTTTACCAACAATAATTGGTGTACGACCCAAACGATCTCTTGATGCATAAATTCCATCTTTAGTAAGCAAAAGCACACTAAGTGAGCCTACTACTTTTTCCTGTAAATATTTTAACCCTTCTAAGATAGAATCTTTCTGGTTGATAACTGCCGCTGCAACCTCTGTCTGGTTAATACTTCCACCGCTCATTTCCAGGAAATGCGTTTTCCCAGAATTATAACAATCCTGCACCAATTCATCCGCGTTTGCAATTTTACCAACTGTTGTAATTGCAAAGCTACCTAAATGCGAATGCACTAAAAGTGGTTGTGGCTCAAAATCTGAAATACAACCAATACCAATATTTCCCTGTAACTCTTCTGCATCCTTTTCGAATTTGGTACGAAATGGTGAATTCTGGATATTATGAATTGCACGATCAAATCCCTTTTTTCCATATACTGCCATACCCGCTCTTCTTGTTCCAAGATGCGAATGATAATCTGTTCCGTAGAACAAATCTAATACACATGACTCTTTTGCTGCTACTGCGAAAAATCCGCCCATAAATAGCCTCCTATTCTATTGCATGAAGATTCTTAAGTGATAAGTCCATAATAGGTGCAGAGTGTGTAAGTGCACCACTAGATATACAGTCTACACCCAGGTCTGTAAGTTTGGCAATGTTTTCTTTGGTAACATTACCAGATACTTCTACCTCTGCTCTGCCATCAATAATTCGGATTGCTTCTTCCATCTGTTCATGCGTCATATTATCAAGCATAATAATATCTGCACCAGCATCCGCAGCTTCTCTTACCATTTCTAAGGTTTCAACTTCCACTTCGATTTTTCTTACAAATGGCGCATATTCTTTTGCCATTTCAATTGCTCGTTTTACACTACCAGCAGCACCGATATGATTGTCCTTTAATAAAACACCATCGGAAAGATTAAATCTGTGGTTATTACCACCGCCAACTCGTACTGCATATTTTTCAAAAATTCGATTGTTTGGAGATGTTTTTCTGGTGTCCAATAACTTTGTTTTTGTACCTTCCAATAACTCTGCTACGCTTCTTGTATAAGTTGCAATACCACTCATTCTCTGGAGATAGTTGAGAGCTGTTCTTTCACCACCTAAAAGCACACGAATATCGCCTCTGATTTTTGCCATAAGCTGACCTTTTACTACTGCATCTCCGTCTTTTACAAACATTTCTACTTCTGTGTTTTCGTCCATAAGTTTAAATACACGTTCAAAAATCGGAAGTCCACAGATGATACCATCCTGCTTGCAAATAAGATCCACTTCTCCAAGTCTTGACTCTGGCATTACACTATTTGCCGATACATCTTCACTGGTGATATCTTCTCTAATCGCAGATTTAATAAGTGGGTCTACATTTAATTTTAATGTGGTCTGATCAAATAACATTGTTCTACCTCTTTTCTTATGATTTCCTGAAATATCTCTTGCTGCTCTTTTGGCAAAAACCAAACTCTCTAATAATGAATTGCTTGCTAATCTATTTTTTCCATGTACACCATTGCATGCGGTTTCTCCAACTGCATAAAGTCGTTCCATGGAAGTTTTACTTACATCGCTCACCTTAATTCCACCCATAAAATAATGCTGAGCCGGAACTACTGGAATACACTCTTTACGCACATCATATCCATGTTCCAAGCAGTATTTTACAATATTAGGAAAGTGACTATCCAATTCACTCTCTGGAATCTCTCTTAAATCTTCCCAGACAAATTCCGTCCCATCCTTTTTCATCTGCTCATAAATTGCTTTTGTAAGTAAATCTCTTGGTAAGAGTTCATCAACAAAACGATTGCCATTTTTATCGCGAAGCTTAGCTCCCTCGCCTCGCACTGATTCGGATATCAAAAAACTTCTTTCTGTTTTATCCTCGGTATAGAAAGTCGTTGGATGAATCTGTATGTAATCCATATCCTTCAATTCAATATTGTACTTTTCCGCTACCGTTATGCCATCTCCAGTCAAATGACGATAATTCGTAGAATGTGCATATCTTCCGCCAATTCCACCTGTAGCCAATATTGTAAAACTAGCTCTAATCTCCTGCACCGCTCCATCCGCAGTCTCCACTACAATCCCTTTACAACGATTATTTTCCACAATTAAATCTATCATTGTCGTGTATTCATGGAGTGTGATGTTTGGACGCCTTTTTACTTCTGCTAACAGCTTACTTGTTATTTCTCTCCCGGTAATGTCTGCATGAAATAAAATGCGTTTATTAGAATGTGCTCCCTCTCGCGTATAAAGCAGCTCCCCATTTTCATCCTTTTGGAAAGCCACACCATATGCCAGCAAATCCTCTAGCACATCCCTGGAAGAACGAATCATAACATCTACTGCATTTCTATCGTTTTCATAGTGTCCTGCTTTTAAAGTATCTTCCATAAATCTATGATAATCCTCATCATCTCTCTGCACACACATACCGCCTTGCGCCAGATAGGAATCACTACTTTCAGCATCCAGTTTTGTAATAATTGTAACTTGTTTTTCCCTAGGCAAATGAAGTGCACAATAAAGTCCTGCACATCCACTGCCCACAATTACCATATCCGTTCTCATAAAATAACCCTACTTTGCTAGTTCTAACATTCTTTCTAATGGTTTCATGGCCTCTTTACGGCACACTTCTTCCATTTGTACCTGATTGGCCTCCTGTACTAAAACTTCATATATTTTTTCCAAAGTAATATATTTCATATCATGACAGATTTGATTTTCATTTAAAGTATAAAACTTCTTTTCAGGATGTTTATTCTTTAATTCATAGAGCACTCCAATTTCAGTACCTATGATAAATTCTGTCTCCTGACTGTCTTCCACATATTTTATAATTCCAGAAGTACTTCCTATGTAATCTGCCTCATCTAAAAGTTCTTTCACACATTCTGGATGAACTAAAAATTTTGCTGCAGGGTGCGCCATCTTTGCAGCTCTTACTTCTTCTAATGTCAATGCATGGTGCACTGGACAAAATCCATTATTTAATATCACATTTTTCTCTGGCACCTGCTCGGCTACATATCTTCCTAAATTACCATCTGGAATAAAATAGATATTCTTATTTGGCAGTGCCTTTACAATTTTTACCGCATTGGAAGATGTCACACATACATCCGCGCGTCTCTTTATTTCTGCAGTTGAATTAATATAACATACCACTGCTACATCTCCATACTGCTTACGCACCTTTTCTATATTCTCTAAATCCACCATATGCGCCATTGCACAATCTGCGTTCATATCTGGCAAGAGTACGAGCTTGTCCGGATTTAGTATCTTGGCACTTTCACCCATAAACGATACCCCACACAAAACAATTACACTTGCTTCAGACTCTTTTGCCTTTTTACTTAAGAAAAAGGAATCCCCTACGTAGTCTGCAATTTCCTGCACCTCATCTGCTACATAATAATGTGCTAAAATTACAGCATTCTTTTCTTTTTTCAACTGTAATATACGTTCTCTTACTGTTGAAGACATAACCTTCCTCCTATTAACCTTGTATTTGTTAACAGTTTTCCTATAAGAGTATACCAAAAGTCACCAAAAGTGACAAGGTAAGGACATAAAAAAAGAAACTTGGACACCCAAGTTTCTTTGTAATTTATTCATATCGTAATGCATCGATAGGATTCATCTGCGCTGCCTTATTTGCAGGGAAGTATCCAAAGAACAATCCAATACCCATAGAGAATACCAATGAGATGATAATTCCTCCTATAGATGGCATTGCTGGATATCCGAGATAATTAGACATCGCAACACCCGCTACAATACCCAAAATCAGCCCTAAAATACCGCCAATTAAACAGATAATAATTGCTTCCACGATAAACTGTGCACGAATGGATGAATTCTTTGCACCCAATGCCTTTCTTGTACCAATTTCTCTGGTTCGTTCTGTAACGGAAACCAGCATAATATTCATTACACCAATACCACCTACTAAAAGTGCAATTCCTGCAACAATAGAAATCGCCGTGGTAATCGTATCCAATAGACTTGTCAGCATTGCGATCATGCTTTCTAATGTCATAACCGTTACTTCATAATCTGCATTATTTCTATAATATGGTTCATAAAAACTTTTAATATTCTTTGACAACTGCTCTGTATCCACACCAACAGCAGCACTTACGCGAATAACCGAATACTGATCTTTTGAATGAGTGAGAGCCATGGCGGTCTGAAGTGGCAA
>JAFQWG010000057.1 GCA_017407605.1 Agathobacter sp.
GTAGGTGATACAGGATATGTAGTTATCAGTTGTATTGAGAGTGCAGAATATTACCAGAGCATAGTTATGATTGGTGCTATGTTACTTGTAGTATTTGCAATAGGTATCGTTATTATTATCCTTAACATAAGAAAAACAGCAACTAAGATTACAAAACCATTAGAAATGTTAAATGATACAGCACAACAGTTAGCAGAAGGAAATCTTCAAGTTGAATTAAATGTAGAATCAGATGATGAAATCGGAGAACTTGCTGATTCTATTGGAAAAACAGTAACAAGATTAAAAGAATACATTAACTATATTGATGAAATTGCATATGTTTTAGGCAGAATGGCAGACGGTAAATTAGTTAATGAATTGAAATACAGCTATGATGGCGAGTTTAGAAAAGTAAAAGATGCATTGGTTAATATTTCAGAATCTATGATTGATGTTATGCAGAATATCAATGGCAGTGCACAGCAGGTAGGAGCAGGTTCTGATGAATTGGCAAAAGCCGCACAGAGTTTAGCAGAAGGTGCAGAATCTCAGTCTGTTGCAGTTGAAGAATTGCTTGCAACAGCAGTAGCGGTAGCTGAACAGGTAGAAGAAAATAAGAATGATGCTGAAATGTCTGCAATTCATACAAACGAAGTTACTGCTATGATGGAAGTAAGCCAGCAACAGATGGATCGTATGCGTGGAGCTATGAATAATATTCAAGAGGCATCAAATAAAGTTGTTGGAATTATTAAAACAATTGAAGATATTGCGGACCAGACAAATCTCTTATCTTTAAATGCTTCCATTGAAGCTGCTCGTGCAGGTGAAGTTGGTAGAGGATTTGCAGTAGTTGCAGGAGAAATTGGCAATCTTGCAAATGAAAGTGCTCGTGCAGTAAATACAACTAGAGATTTGATTAATGTATCATTAGAAGAAATCAGAAAAGGTAATGCATTAGTTGATGATGTAGTAAATTCTTTAAGTCAAGCTGTAGAAAAAGTAGAAGAAGTAAATGGAATGATTCAGAAAACAGCAGAAAATGCAGTGATGCAGATGGAAAGTATGAATCAGATTAAGCATGGTGTACAAGAAATGTCACAAGGTATCCAAGATAACTCTGCTATGGCAGAAGAAACTTCTGCAACGAGTGAAGAATTAGCCGCACAGGTAATTACTTTAAATGAATTAGTTGGCAAGTTTGAATTAAATTAATATAATTAAGCATTTACTCACAAGTGTGAAGGAAGAAAGCTAGTGTATCAGACACTGGCTTTCTTCTTTTTTTAGTTTAATTTGAAATAATTGAATGCAATAGGTTTGTAAATGGTACATATATTTTTTCCTAAATTCAGTTTCAAAGAGCAAAGACCGAATTTAGGGGGATTCTATGCGAAACGATAAAAAAGATATACGAAAAGTAAGGCTGAATAACTTAATCTTTGGTACAAGTACAATTACAACAGCCTGTTTATACTATGGTCTTAGATTAGGAAACATCATTTATCATTCAGAACAGGAAATAGGGCTATTTGAGGCAATGGCTTCATCTGTAGAAACGATATTTACCCAGCCTTTGACATTATTTCCTTCCGATTGGGGAAGTGTGCTGATATTTCTAACACCAGAACTTGTAGAAATGTATCTTTTGACCTTTTCCAAGAAATACAGAGCCATCTATGAATGTCGTATGCAGTCCCAAATCTATGCACAAGGTCTGTATTTAGGCTTAAATGGAAGCTGGACACAGCGTAATGCAAACGCCATAGTCTTTGGCGCGTCAGGTGCAGGTAAATCACGTTTCTTTTTGAAACCTAATATTTTACAGGCGAATGGATGTTTTATCGTTACAGACCCATCCGGGGACATCATGCAGGGGCTGGGCGGATTCCTTAAACTTATGGGATATACTGTCAAATGCTTTAATGTACAGGACATGACAGAATCATGCCGATTCAATCCATTGTACTACGTGCGAAAGACCACAGATATTCCAATCATTGTAAATACTTTGATAGAGAATACCAGAGGCGAAAATGTTAAGTCAGGCGGCGGTGATCCATTTTGGGATAAAGCCACACAGTCGCTTCTTTGTGCCATTATCGGATATTTGTTTGAAGTATGTCCTATCGAACAGAGAAACTTTGCAAACGTGCTTGAAATCCTAAATATGGCACAGATTGACGAGGGAGCTACAGAGTTTGGAGATAACGACTTTGACAAACTGTTTAAGGAATTAGGAAAAGCAGATCCATCATCCTACGCATACTTAAACTACAAAGTATTTAAACAAGCACCTGCAAAAACAGCCCTTAACGTACTGATTTCTACAGGCGTATTGTTATCACAGTACATCGGTATCCATGAATTCAATAACCTTACCTTGACTTGTATTTTTTTGATTTTGGCAGTTTGTTACCCGAAACAGGCTGCCTCTCCTTTTTTGATAATGAAAATTATGTATTTTATTGGATACTTGATTGAAATCTA
>JAFQWG010000058.1 GCA_017407605.1 Agathobacter sp.
CGTACCTTCTGGAAAACCACCTGCAAATACATAACTTAAAAACGACATAAATTTTGGATGATTTGCCTTAAATGTATTTACTGCATTCATTACTTTCATCATTGCTGCTGGATTCATACCCATAATATTGTTACTCCTTTTATCTATAATTTTTCAAAAATTCTCTGTAAAAATCTACCGCAAGTCCGATGGCATCTATATCGATATTTTCATTTTCACTGTGTACCGATGCCAGCTGCTGTGCAGACAGGCGAATCGGCGCAAAACGAAGAATACATGGGCAAATCTCTGTAAGATGTCTTGCATCCGTACCTGCTGGTAAAATCATCGGAATCGGTGGATACTCTGGAAATATCTTGCGGATGCAATCAAAGGTATATGCAAACTGCGGTCTGTTCATGTCTGCTGGTTCATGATATTCTGATTTTTCATCTACCTCAACTGAAATGTCATACTTCTTAGCTGTCTCGATAAACACAAGTAAATCCTGCTCCCAATCTGAACCATCAACCGGACGAAGTGTCGCCCTTGCCGTACAACATTTTTCTTCTGCACTTCCTTGAATTCTATTAAAAACACAAGTCGTTCCTAGAAGACCACCGGCCGCCGGACTAAGTGATGGCATAATCTTTTTTAACACGCCACCAAATAACCAAAGATTTCCAAACACTATATTCATTGGGAACTTACAATGAGGAGCCATATATTTAAACATCGCCGTAATCTGTGGATTCAGTCTTCGGATAAAAATATTCTTACAGCTAATTTCCTGAATAAAAGCCGACATCCGTTCTACTGGGGTCGCTTTCTGTCCTGCGGTAAGTCCTGCATGCGCCGAGCCTGTCGTCGCAGTACAATTTAAATGATAAAACCCCTTTTCATGTACTGCTACCATGGCACATTTCTCTACCTTCATACCGCCTACTGGTGGTTCAATGACTGCGCCACCTTCATCTAATACTACTTCAAAATTAATGCCTTTTTCTTTGAAATATTCCAGTGCTTTTGGAATACCATCTCCGGCAATTTCTTCATTGTGCGACGAACCAATGTACACATTACATGCTGGCTCAAAGCCTTCTGCAAGAAGTTCTTCCAAAGCCGAAAACTCTGCAAAAAGTGGTGTCTTCGTATCTACTGTTCCGCGCCCCCAAATCTTGTCTTCTGCTATCTCTCCTGAAAAGCCATCATATTTCCATTTGCCATCAACAGCTACCACATCATGATGTGACATCAGCATGATATTACGAGATTTATCTTTTCCTTCTATACAATAAATCCAGCAATCATCACCAAAAATCAATTTCTTTGCTTTTTCATGTACGAGAGGAAATAATTCCTCCATGACATCGCGAAGCTTTGTAAATTCTTTGCCATCATAACTATCTTTAACAGAAATCGTCTTACACTGAATCATTTTTTGTAAGCGTTTTGCGTAATTTAATGCATCCATAACTAAAGTCTCATCCTACATTTTCATTTTTACATAATTTAAGATATCTGTATTATCCTGCATCATTCTACAGCCAACAATATATGTCCCTTGATTGTTAGAAGAACGAATAATTACACCCGACAATTCTTTGCCCTTTAACAATGCAAAATCATGTATGCGAAGATGTACCGTTTCGCCAACTGCTTCTGCAAAGTCCTCATCACTACATGCAAAAGCAAATCCACCGGCGCTAATATTAACCATTCTGCCATGATAATCTTTACCGTTTGCTTGCAGTGTAACGTCACACGAATTTGACATTGGAAGTCTTGGATATTTTCTACGGTTCATTACTTTTGGTGATTCTGTTAATACTAATTCATAACATTCATCTCCATAACGTTTTCCAAGTTTGATATCATTCCAAACATAAATTGTATTATTTACAATAATATGTACTTCGTACTCTTTATTGTGTTCTAAAGATTTTGCATCGCTTGCAACCGGTTTAATTGTTACAACATCACCGTCCACACGAACTACTTCTGCAGAATACTCTGCCTTTGTTCCTTTTGGCATAAGAAGAACTCTCATACCAGCAGAAATATCTTCAAGACTCATAAATCCGCCAGTTCCAAGCTCTTCTACAAGTTTTCCAACAACCACTTCAATATTTACCACATTACGTGC
>JAFQWG010000007.1 GCA_017407605.1 Agathobacter sp.
CCACAAGCTTTTTTAATTAATACTGGAGCAGGTGGTGTTTTAGTAATGAAGCTAAAACTTCTATCTGCATATACAGTAATAACTACAGGGATGATTAAGTCTCCCTGA
Source organism: Agathobacter sp. (assembly GCA_017407605.1). GTDB lineage: Bacteria > Bacillota > Clostridia > Lachnospirales > Lachnospiraceae > Roseburia. The sequence goes on from JAFQWG010000007.1 coordinate 109, forward strand.
TCTGCTGTTCTTGCATTAAACTGCTTTGTAAATTCAACGATGTTTACACCGTGCTGACCAAGAGCTGGACCAACTGGTGGTGCTGGAGTTGCTTTACCAGCAGGAATCTGCAATTTAATATATCCTGATACTTTCTTTGCCATTTGGAATTGCCTCCTTAATTCATTTTCTTAACATCTGCGAAACTTACTTCAACCGGTGTTTCGCGACCGAACAGTTCTACATTAATAGTAACTGTTTGTTTGTTATGGTTCATTGCTGTAATCGCGCCACAAGTGTCTTTCCAAACACCGCCGATAACAACAATCATGTCGCCTTCTTCGAAGTCAACCACAACGTTTTCAGACTTAATGCCTAAGTTTCTCATCTCAACATCAGTGAGTGGAACAGGCTTGCTTCCTGGACCAACAAATCCAGTTACGCCTCTGGTATTTCTTACCACATACCATGTATCATCATTCATAATCATATGAATAAGAACATAGCCTGGGAACATCTTTTTAGAAACCTGTTTCTTTACACCATTCTTAACTTCAACTACATCTTCCATAGGAACACGTACTTCTAAGATCTGGTCTTCAAGATGTCTGTTTTCAATTGTTTTGTCAATGTTAGCTTTGACTTTGTTTTCATAACCTGAATAGGTATGAACTACATACCAGTTTGCTTCTGCCATAATTTGATGCCTCCGTTAAAAACTTAAACCTAAAAGGAAATCTACACCGTACTGGATCATCCAGTCCATAAGTGCAATAATAAGTCCGACTACAACTGATACAGAAATAACTGCAACAGTCTGTTTCATAACTGATTTTCTGTCTGGCCATGAAATTTTCTTGAATTCTAATTTCATACCGTGAAACCAGCTAGTACTTGGAGTTTTTTCAGTTTGTCCCATATTCTACTCCTTTTCGCTACCTAGACTATTTTGTTTCCTTATGCATTGTATGAGTCTTACAGAATCTACAATACTTTTTGGTTTCCATTCTGTCCGGATGAGCTTTTTTGTCTTTTGTCGTATTGTAATTACGACGCTTGCATTCTGTGCATGCTAATGTAATTCGTGTACGCACAACTTCCACCTCCGTTTAAATTCATTGTTTTGTGTCCGCCCTAAAAAAGGGCATAAAAAAAAGACCTACTTCTAAGCCTAACTAATATAGCACAATCATTTTGGTGCGTCAACACCTTTTTCAAAACTAGTCGTGCTTAATTAACTTACCACTAAATCTTGTGGATTGCAAGTGTTTCTTCTTATTAAATAGTGATTGTAAATAAATTCCAATGGGCGTATAATAGATTTATAAAAATAGCGGTTCTATGCCCCATCGCAATGGATTGCGTCAAGTTCAAGGAAGAAAGGAGGGGTTTCTGTGGCAAAGATTGATGCCTATGCATATTATCTGTCTACGTATAGCAGTATACGTCCTACGCGTTACGACTCACATAAGAAGAGTGATCTGCGTAAAATTTACAACCACATGGTAAAAACAAATAGAGAAGCTCCTCTGTATAAGCTTTCCAATGAGGATTCTGTCGCTAAGTATGCGATTGACATCAAGGAGAATGCGAAAGCTATCCAAAATGTTGTCGCATCACTATCCGACAACTACGGAGAACATAATGACTCTTTCCAGAAAAAAGTTGCTGTATCCAGCGATGAAAAAGCCGTCAGTGTAAAATACGTCGGCGATGGAACGGAAGACGCACGTATTACAGGCTTTGATATAGAAGTTAAGAAACTTTCTTCTCCTCAGATTAATGTGGGAAATTATATGAGAAACGACAGCCTTTCTATTATCCCAGGCTCTTACTCATTTGATTTGACCACCAATAATGCAACCTATGAATTTCAGTACAATGTAAAACCAGGCGAAAACAACTTGGATGTAATGAAAAAAATTGCAGGCCTTGTTAATCGTTCTTCACTTGGCATTACCGCAACTATACGCCGTGGTTCCATCTCAACCGGTGGCGCAGACACCAGTGCCCTTACTCTGACTTCTCGCCAAACAGGACGCAACGATGAGAATCACTTATTTGAAATCACCCCAGGTCCAAGCGGAGATTCCATCCGAACCATGGACTTGCTAGGTATTCACAACATAACACACGAAGCAGAAAACTCTGTTTTCTTATTTAATGGATTAGAACTTTCTTCTGCTTCCAATTCATTTACTATTGAAGACACCTTTGATATCACACTAAAGGATGTGTCTGAAGAAGGATCCCCAGCAGAGATTCGTTTTAAAAATAATCTGGATGCTGTAGCAGACAATGTTATGTCACTGGTAGATGCCTTTAATGGAATATTAGACATCGCAGAAAACACAAGCGAAGAAGCAACTGGAGACACCAATAAACTTTTAAATGAAATGAGCTCTATCTCTAGGAGCCGTCGCGAATCACTCGGCGACATCGGTTTAATTGTTGCAGACAATGGCAGTATTTCTTTGGATAAGAATATATTAGAAGATGCCATCCAGCCAGAAAGGGCCGATGAAACCTTTAAACGACTGTCCAGTTTCAAAAGTGCTATTGGTGCAAAAGCAGATGCAGTCGCAATCAATCCAATGAATTATGTAAATAAAGTAGTGGTTAACTACAAGAATCCTGGGCGCACCTTTACGGCGCCATACTTCTCTTCTGTATATTCTGGTATGATGTTAGACAAGTACATATAAAACAGCTCGACTTCCCCAATCAGAAAGACGAGCTGTTTTTTATTTTATAAGAAAGATTGTAAATCCTCCACCATACGAGTTTCTATATTACAAACTCGTTCACACATCTGAACACTTTTATCATCTGCCGCCTTATACTGATTTTTATATTCATGTAAAGATTTGATTCCCATATTGCAGCCATCTGTAAGAAGACTTGCTGCCTGATGTGTATCTCCTTTTAACATCATTTTTATTTCTGATTGAATCCAAGACGACGCCTTTGCTATTGGACTAGGATCTTGATCCTCTTCACCCAATCCGTTTAACATACGATGAATATCTTCTTCCATCTTAATATGTTCTCCATTGTATTTTGTGATAAGTGTTTTTAATTGATCATCTGTTACATATTTACTAATCTGCTCCATGCTGTCAATTGCCATTTTACATCCAGCATCACATTCTTTTAATAACTCTACCGTATCTTGACTTACATCTCTTTCTACCATCTTTTAAGTCCCCTTTCTTTTTGATATAAGTATGTGGAAAAATATACTAGATTATTCATATAACAGCTTTCTTTTGCAACAAACCAACAAAAAAGAACGAGAATAACTCGTTCTTTTCTCTTAACAAAACTATATGTAACTCACTATAATCGATAGGGCACCTTCAACGGCAAACATACCATCCGCCGCAGGAACAAATACACTTTCTCCTGCTTCAATAGGCATCGTGCTTCCATTGAATTTAAGCAAACCATTCCCATTTATACATACAACTGCATGGAATCTATCGTTTTCAAAACGAATGCGCTGCTCACGTTCAATATGATAGATTACCGCCTCAAAATACTTACAACGGCTAAGCACAGTACCTGCACCTACTTCATCTACCTCGTAATCCGAAGGCACATATTTTTTATAGTCCAAAATTTCTAACGCTTTTTCCAAATGCAATTCTCTGGCGTTACCGAACTTATCCAAACGATTGTAATCGTACAGACGATAAATCGCATTCGAACTCTGCTGAATTTCACAGATTAAATTACCCGCACCGATTGCATGCACAGTTCCTGCTGGTATGAAGAATACATCACCAGCTTTTGTTGGATAGAAGTTCAAGATTTCTGTAATCGTATTATCTGCGACTCTTCTTTTTACTTCTTCTGCATCTACATCTCGGTCAAAGCCAATGTAAAGCCCAGCTCCCGGTTCCGCATCTATGACATACCACATTTCATTTTTGCCATATTCATTTTCATGCACCATGGCATAATCATCATCTGGATGCACTTGTACCGATAAGTTTTCGCGCGCATCAATAAATTTTATCATGAGTGGGAATTTCTGGAACTGTCCACACTTCCAGCCCAATGCGTCCTTCCCAACTAGCTCTAGATAATCGCCAAAACGCATACCTTTGTGCTTGCCGGAAGCAATAATACTCTGCCCCTTATTATGCGCTGATAACTGCCAACTTTCTGCTATCACGTCATAGTCACAATTCATATGATATACATCTCGAAGTTTGGTGCCGCCCCAAAGATAATCTCGGAAGATTGGGGTAACCTTTATCATATCTTCTACTGCGAAGCCCAGCTTTGTTTCCGCAATATCTTCCACTGGCTCCGAAACCATATCCGTTTCTTCACTGACAACACCTACTGCTGTTTCGATAAACACCGCCTCTTCTTCACCGATATTAGAAACCTGATGCAAAGTCCCTTCTGGAATATGGATACTATCTTTAACGGAACAAGTTTGGCATTCCCCGTCAATCGTCATAAGCACAGAGCCTTTTACTATCGTCCATGTTTCGCTGCGGTGCATATGCTGATGTGCATATATCGTCTTGCCTGGTGCAAGTGTTACTCTGCGAATCCGATAATCCTCAAACGCCTCGAGCTGTTCATAAAAGCCCCATGGACGATAGGAAATCAATCCCTTGTCTGCATGCGACTGCAAGGTTGGATTTTCGTGCAAAATATCTTTCAACGCAGCCGATGTACCATACTTTCCTACATACACCGCGTCTGCAGTATTTACCACCATCACATCATCCAACTCATTTACTACAACGGCCTGTTTTGCTGAGTTATTGATAACAACCGTATTATTACAATCTTTTTTGATGCAAACACCTTCCGTTTTAAGCTCTGTCTTTGTCAAATCCTCCAAACGACCAATGTCACTCCAAGCGAATCCTGTTTTAACAGCTTTGATATTCTTTGATTTTTCGAACAAGCTTTTTTCAATTGCAATTGGTTCTATCACATCCTGCAACTCTTTTGAGTAAACTGCATGACTTTTGTGAATGCGTTTTTCTTTGTATGCTTCTACACACTGATTGTAAACATCCTCTGCATAAATCTGCAATTCATTCTGGAAAGATGCATTCCGAAAAAGACATAAACCTAAGTTTCTATACACTCCACCAAGCGCCATCAAACGATTAGTAATGGAATTGGATGGTTTCTCTAAGAAACCTTTAATATTCCCATTTGAATCGATTCCAGTGATATATCCAAACTTGGTATTGAACTCCCGCTCTGGAAGTCCAAACAAAACAATCGAGCCATCCTTTGCATAATCTTTTGCTCGCACTATCGCATCACGATAGCTAAGTTCTCCATTTTTTGTCTCATAATTGGTATCGATCAAATGATCCGATGCAACGACAAAAATATACTCCGATGGCTGTAAGTCTAAACATGCCAAAAGAACCGCTGCTGTAGTCTTCAGCGGTTCTTCTTCTAATACACATCGATAGGAAATACCCTGAAAGGCTTCCATCTGATTGGCTACAATGTGTCTGTACTCATAATTTGTAACAATGATAAACTCATCACAAAACGGAATATTGCGCAGTACCGTTTCTTGAAATACCGAATGGTTCTTCTGTACCTGAATAAACTGTTTTGGATAATTTTTTCGAGACAGGGGCCATAAACGCTCTCCGCGTCCACCTGCCAGGATTAAACATTTCATATAAAACCTCTTATCTTATTCATGTCTTAAGGCATCAATTGGATTTAAGTTTGCAGCTTTGTAGGATGGGAAAACACCAAATACAATACCAATAACCATAGAAAAGATTACTGCACCTACTGCTGCACCTACACTAATTGCTACTGGTGTTCCGCTTAAGTAGGATATCACATAAGCAAGTACAACACCAGCCAAAACGCCTAAAAGACCACCCAAACACGTAAGCACTGCCGCTTCCGTTAGAAACTGCGCTAGGATTTTCGTCTTTCTTGCACCAATAGCTTTTTTTAGACCAATTTCCTGTGTACGTTCTGTCACAGACACGAGCATGATGTTCATAACACCAATACCACCTACGATAAGAGAAATACCCGCAATCCAAATAAGCATCATATTGGTTGAAGCACTTAGCTCCTGAATCTGTTGCGCCTGCTCAAGCAAGTCTTTTGCTTTGTATTGGATGGTGTCATCAGAGACTGAAAGGTTTGCATTTAACAAATCTGCACAGGCTTTTCCTGCTGCGGTCATGTAATCTGTATTTTCTACACGAATTACAACATTCTGTGGCTCATCATATTGATAAATAATAGGCCATGTACTATCTGGAACATATACAGAGCCAGCAGAAGTTTGCGCATACATATAGTAATCTTCTATTGAATTAATCGTTGGCTCAAACTGTTTTGCCTTCGTTACTACACCAATTACTATATATGGTTCCTGCTTGATCTCAATCGTTTTTCCAACAGCCGATTCACCTTGAAATAAAGCCTCTTCTGAATCTTCATCCAAAATAGCGACTTTACGGAATGCTTTAAAATCTGCTTCCGTAAAACCACGCCCTTCTTTCATAATATAATTACAAGTATCAAAATAATTTGCATCCACACCTGTAACATATCCACCAGATAGACCAGTATTTAAATGATACACTACGTTGTAATCCTGACGAATCATATAACGAGCTACGTTTTCCACATGGTCGATTTCACGAATCGAATCTAATACATCCTCTGTAATAAGTGGTACACCAGCTGGAATACCCTGATACGACATTTCATACTGCCATTCCCCCTGATAAAGGGCAATCTCAACGGTGTTTTCACCCGCACCTACCAAATTCTGTTTAATCTGCTCATTGGTTCCGCGAATTGTGGAAACAATTGCAATAATTGCTGCAATACCAATAATAATACCCAGCATTGTTAAGAAAGAACGCATCTTATGTGACCAAATGCCTTGGAATGATAATCTTACATTTTCAAACATACGCTCCTCCTTTTAATAATACATATTGGATGCTTCTACTGCCTTTGCACCCTCTACTACATCTTTTCCATATGGAAAAGCAATCAAATCTTCATCTGTAATACCAGATTTTACTTCGATAGCAGAACCATAGACTGTTTTGCCAGTTACAATATACTGCTTTTTCAAGCGACCATTTTCATCTGCAATCATACAATAAGACTTACCATCTTCTTCTCTTACATAAGCTTTGTCGATATATATGCCACCGCCGTCTTCCGACTGATTTGTAGAAATCGATAAGTCTACATATTCTCCATTGCGAAGCGCTGTACTGTCCTCAATATATGCTGTATAGGCATAATAAGAAACATTTGGATTTCCCTCGCCCCATGAATTACTTGAAACTGGATAATCTGAGATTTCTGTAATCGTTGCTTCGAAGCTCATACCACTTTCCCATGAGTTCGCTGTTACAACAGTACCTACTGTTACATCTCCTAAAAGTAATTCACTAATCGTTCCACTTACGTAAAGTCCATCATTTCCAGCTACCACCAAAAAGGCTGTACCATCCTGTGGTGGGTTGTCTGGATCTCCAAGCGTCTTCACTTCACCTGCTACTTCTGCATAAAGAACGCCATCCGAAGCAGTCTTTTGCATACTTTCTAATTCCAGAAGTTGTTTTCTACGACTGATATCTAAATCTTTTAACCGTTTTTCTGTATCTGCAATTGCCTGCACTAATTCATGTTGTGTATATCCCTCTGGCTCACTCCAGTCTTCCAACTCGTTTAAATAATCATCACGATAATCCCCAGCCAAATCACTTGGGCTACGCTCTAATCCAGTAAAAACATACCACATTTTGTCCGCATCATATTCTGCTGGAATCTGTGCGCCATTAAAATCTTTCTGGTAAATTGTCAAACTTGTATCTGGAATTGGAGTACCACTTGCATCTGTTTCCATCATACCATTTACATTTTTCTTTGGAACAATCAACCGCACACTTACACCGTCTAAATCTGTCGTAGATGGTCGAATGCCATTAAAAAAACTGCCATATGCATATGCATTTGTATTTACATAATATATATATGGGGCATCTTGTGTTCCTGCGCCACTAGAAGGAATGGCATCCTTGGTCAGATAATTATAAATGCGATTATCCTTTGCATCTTTTTCTGTAATTGAATTGTATATTTTATCCTGACCTGCAAGCTCCTCGAATTTATCCTCATCCATCTGTGGCGGTGTTTTATCTACTGGCGTAGCATTCTTTAATGCATTCAGTTTATGCATTGCCTGCACAATATCATTTTCTGTCGTGTTAATATCTAACTTTTTTCGCTGAATATTAATCTGTAATTCCGAAGTATCATATGCAAGCAACGGATCGCCTACCTTCACAACATCTCCCTGCTGCACATACACGTTCTGAATCTTCATAGAATCCGTCAAATAGATTTCCTGTGCAGAATCGTTTGTCACCATACCATAACTGGTCTCTGTATCTCCCCAGTATCCCCAGTTGATATAGGAAACTGGCTGTACTTCTACTTCACGGGTATTTGCCACATATTCTTTATAGCCCAATATCGCGCCACCCACTACACCAAGAGTCGCTACAATACCAATGGCAATCACAATCACTTTCTTCTTTGTCATGATATCGCATCCCCCTCTCCTTCGTGGATTTCCCCGTCAATAATGCGCACTACACGTTTCGCTCTTGCTGCAACCTTAGCATCGTGTGTAATCATTACGATGGTAACACCCTCTTCATTTAACTTAGAGAACAACTCCATAATCTGCTCACCTGATTTTTGATCCAGTGCACCAGTAGGTTCATCTGCCAATAATATCTTTGGATTATTTACCATAGCACGAGCAATTGCTACACGCTGTTTTTGTCCGCCTGAAAGCTGTGTAGGACGAAAATTTACACGATCGCCCAATCCAACTCTTTCCAGGGCTTTTGTCGCACGCACTTTTCGCTCTGCTTTTTTTGCACCTGTATAACTAAGTGGTAAAGAAACATTTTCAAGTGCAGTCTCTCTTGGCATAAGGTGAAAGCTCTGGAATACAAAACCGATGCTACTAAGACGAAGATCTGAAAGCTCTTTGTCTTTTAACTTGAGCACATCCTGACCTGCCAATTCATAACTACCACTTGTTGGCAAATCCAAGCACCCAATAATATTCATAAGTGTGGTTTTACCAGAACCAGAGGGTCCCATAATTGCCACATATTCTCCTTCTTCCACAGACAGACTGACATCTTTTAATACAGGTACAACTAATTTCTCCTGATAATAGTCTTTAAATATATTCTGTAGATTTAAAATCATTCCATTTCCTCCACAAGTTCTGTTGACATATTCATTTCAAAGGTCTCATCTACAAACTCCGTACCCATGTCATAATACTCATCTGCAAACTCTGTACCCATGTCATAATATTCGTCCATCATTCCTTCATCCATCATCGCATCGTCTTCGATTTCTGGATTCCACACTTGTTCTTCCATATTCGTAACTGTAGCTACGCCTTCATAGAGACCTTCCATAGGCCAACAGATATAGTCTTCTTCGGCAAGACCCGAAACAACCTGATACTGATCCATCATTTCATCGTACTCACCTAATTCTACTTCTCTCTTTTCTAAGCGTTCTCTACTATTAGAAGCCCAAACATAAGCTTTTTCTTCTTCCATTACAAGATAAGAACTAGAAAGCCAAATACCAGACTTTTCTTCTTCCTGTCCCTGATCTAATTCTATGTAAACATGCTGTCCAAGAATAAGCCCATCTGCACTATCAAGCACAATATAGAATGGATACTTAGACGCCATTACCGCTTCCCCATTACCGTAGTAATTGTTATTACTCTGCTGTGGATTTTCTGTATCAATTTTTTCAATGCTTCCTGTCCATGTAATTGCTTCATCGACACGTGAACGAAGAAGCACTGGCTGACCTTCTGACAACATCCAGATATTCTGTTCATCGATGCTGCCTTTTACGCGGTATTGGCCACTCTGCAAAATAGTCATAAATGCAGCACTATTTCCATTGGCATCGATACCTTTTTCATTGATTTCTTTTACCGTCCCTGCGAACTCACTATTTACATAGGATTTCTTAATCTGTTCCTGATATTTAGCAATCTCAAGCTGTTTACTCTGTAA
>JAFQWG010000001.1 GCA_017407605.1 Agathobacter sp.
TGAGCAGAACACCTCGTAAGCAGAGCTTACTCGGTGATGCGGCAGTCGCCGCACACATCTTCGCTCGAAAATGTCTGCTTGTGTGCAAGCACCCAGCAGGCATTTCGGCTCATCTGCATCCTGCTCATTGCTTACGCACAACTCCCAATTTATGGAGGTTTTTACGTGAAAAAAATTTGCATTGTATTTTTAATATTTATATATACTGCTGGAATGGTTGCTTGCGGAAACCAGAATGTCACACAAGATACAACATCCTCAAGTGAAGATGTTGAAATAAGCACCTTGCAGAAAGACGCAAAAGATTGGTCTGAGCAGGAAGTTGTCAATATGTTTTATAATATGACAAACGGAGAAATAGGATTAGAATTTCTTGATTGCGTTGTAATGCCTGACTATGCTAGTAATCGTATTGGAGCCGTTCTTTTTGAGGATACTGAAGATGGAACAACAAATATCGCTTTTTTTGATGCAGAGGGATATGCACAGCAGTGCGGTATTTATGCGAAAGTAGCAGATGCCCCTGATTTAACATATGTGGGTGATGGAACAGTAACATTCAAGCTAGAATTGGATGAATATATCATATATAATTGTAATATTAGTATTTTGCTTGATGATGGTAATGTAGCATTTGAAATCTCAGACGATTTGCAAAAATAAGGGAATACTTGGATTTACGGTGATAAGTATGGAATTAACAACAGAAAGATGTCTTATTCGTAATATGAAGATAGAGGATGCGGATGATTTATATCAGGTACTTTCGGATGAGAGTGTTATGCAATATATTGAACCTGTTTTTGATAAGCAGCGCACAAAAGATTTTATTCATGAAGCTGGATTGTGTGAAATGCCATTGGTTTATGCAATTGTATGGAAAATAACAGGAAGAGTAATTGGGCATGTGATCTTTCATTTTTATGAAAAAAATGATTATGAGCTTGGTTGGATCTTAAATAAAGATTACTGGGGAATGGGAATTGCAGATGAAGTGACAAAAGAACTGATAAATTACGCACGATATTTGGGCATTGAATGTTGTGTCATTGAATGTGATGCAGAACAAAGTGTCAGTAAACAAATCGCAATCCAAAACGGATTTTTGTATGAGGATAAAACAGACAATCTTGAACGGTATCGATTAAGGTTATAAATTTAAGTGGTCAAATTTGGGGTTCACTTCAATTCGACCACTTTTTCTTTTGTGCATATACCTTAAATGCTCTTATAAATAAAAAAATTAACGATAAACATTAAAAATATGTTGACACACATCTATATGTATGCTATATATAATTTAACGATAATCGTTAAAAATTTTATGGTTAAAGCAAAAAAAGGAGAATAGAGATGAAAAACGAAATTATAGAAAAAGTAAATAAGATTGGTAAAGTTGGTCAAGTTATCACAAAAATCAGTAAAGTAATGTTAACGATTGCTTTTGTAGCATGTTTGGTTAGTGCAGTGTTTTTATGTATGATTCCCAAAGAAACAATTATGATGAGCATGTCACATCAAGCAAAAGTAGATATTGACTTAAATGATATGGTAGTAATTGAACCTGTGGATGAAGATGAAGAAGGTGTACTTGAAATCAATGGGGTTGAATATAAAATTACGAATTATGAACAGAATGAAGAGCATGTGACAATTCACTCAGAATCAGAGAATTATGAATTTAATTTATCACATATGTGGTGGGTTATGATTCCTGCATTGTTATCTATTGCGGCGATATATGTTGTAGTTTACTTTGTAGAAAAACTTTGTAAAGTGTTTAGAGAATGTGAAACACCTTTTACAGACGAAGTGGTAAAAATTATGGAAAAGATTGCAATCGTAATTATACCAATGGCTTGCTTATCACCAATTACAGAATCAATATCAGATTCTATTATGACTGGAACGGTGCATATTGTACTCGGAGTAGATTTAATGGTAGTAGTATTAGTTGTTTTGATTTATATGCTAGCTGCAATTTTTAAATATGGTACAATGTTACAGATTGAATCAGATGAAACATTATAGGAGGATGTGTAATGCCTATCATTTTAAGATTAGATAGAGTAATGGCAGATCGAAAGATGTCATTGAACGAGCTTTCGGAAAAAGTAGGGGTAGCAAATGTAAATTTGTCAAAATTAAAAAATGGAAAGGTGAGTGCAATTCGTTTTTCAACATTAGAAGCAATTTGTGACGTGTTAGATTGCCAGCCTGGCGATATTTTAGAGTATCAGAAAAAGTATTAGGAGGTCAACATAAGATGAGAATAGAAACAGATAGTGAATTTAGCAGCATGATTTTTGAAGATATTGTAATCGGAAATTCAGCAAAATTGTATGCAAATGGAATGGTTCATGGAAATATTCAGGTTGAATCTGGGAGTGAGCTTTACTTATCTGGAATGTTAAATGGTTATCTGGCAGTAGAAGAAAATGCAACAGCATATATCTTAGGTGTTATGAATGGCCCAATTATAGAGTGCGAAGGTACGATAGAACTATCAGGAATGTTGAATACAGATAGTGAGGTGCCAAAGAAGGTAGTTAAGAAAAAAGGCTGTTACATAAACAATAAGCAATATTAGTTTGTAAACTTTCTGGTAAAGATTTGTAGAAAATAGTTCAAAAATATACAATAGTCTGATACAATATAGAAAAGAGGAGGAACTGACTGAAAATTTATACTTAAGGAGGTTTTACTATGGCTAAGAAGATTATTACAATTGCACGTCAAACAGGAAGTGGTGGACACGAGATAGCTGAACGTTTGGCAGAGAGATTAAATATTCCATTACATGACAAAAACCTTGTAGAAGAAGCGGTAAAAGAGCTTGAGTTCGAAGATATTGGTGATGTAGATGAGAAATATCTCGTTGATCATCTTGCCAAATTCGCAAAAGGTTATCATGCAATCTTTGGTAAAGGTAAATTGTATCATATGATGGATATGGACAAAGATGCTGATAAAGATACCTCAATTAGTGTTCAGATGTATGATGCACAGACTCGTATTATCCAGAAACTTGTGGAAAATGGCCCATGTATTGTAGTCGGCCGTTGTGGTGACTATATCTTAAAAGATAGAGATGATGTACTTAGTGTATTTATTTGTGCGGAAGAAGAAGAGAGAGTACAGCGCATGATGGACAGACGTGAGATTACTCATGAGAGAGCTGTAAATGCAGTAGAACTTACCGACAAAGAACGTGGCAAATACTATAAGCTTTGCACAGGTCAGAAATGGGGAGTGCCAGAAACCTATGACATTACTTTAAATTCAACGGCGCTTGGAATTGAAGGTGTAGTAGAAGTACTTGCGACATTATATAACGCATAGATACTGTTGAAACAGAATAATTAAGGGCTATGGAAACATAGCCCTTTTATAGTGCCTTAAAAGTACATATTTTAAATAATCACACATAGTATTTAATAAAAAGGTTAAAATTATGAAACTCAATAAGCGCTTATTATTCATATGTATAGCGATTCCGTTAATTGTAGGTGTAATAGCAGGGTTAATTACAAGAAATAGTATGGAGTTGTTTGCGATGGTTGAAAGGCCTCCGCTTGCTCCTCCAGCATGGCTGTTTCCGGTTGCATGGACAATTCTTTACACTTTAATGGGGGTATCTTCTTACATAATACTAACCGCGGATGCAAGTCAGGATGAGATAAATAAAGCAATGAAGTTGTATGCGTATCAATTGGTAGTCAATTTCTTATGGCCTACGTTTTTCTTTAATTTTGAGTGGTATTTCTTTTCGTTCTTGTGGTTGATATTCTTATGGGTGTTGGTATTTCTTATGATAAAAAGTTTCTATGAAATCAACAAAGTGGCCGCTTATCTGAATGTTCCTTATATCGTATGGATGACGTTTGCGGGATATCTTAACGCAGGTATATGGTTATTAAATCGTTAACGCAAGAAACGGTAGTTTTTTCCTTTTTTGCATGTTGCAGAGCAAAAATAAGTTGTATATAATCAAATTTGTAGGAATTAGATAACAATTTACAGTCAGATAAAGGAGAATATGAAATGGAAAATAAGAAAGTTTTAGTAGCTTTTTTCTCGCGTGCAGGAGAAAACTTCTTCCCAGGTGGAACTCGTAACATTGAAAAAGGAAATACACACGTAGCAGCAGAAATGCTAGCTGAGCTTACAAACGCAGATTTATTCCAGATTCAGAGTGTGGATGGATATTCAGATGTATATAAAGAATGTGTAGTAAAGGCAAAAACTGAATTTGACAATAATGAAAGACCACAGTTAAAAGAAGATATGGATATTAGCTCATATGACGTAATCTTCTTAGGATATCCAAACTGGTGTGGTACAATGCCAATGCCTGTATGGACTTTCTTAGAAAACCATGATTTTACAGGCAAAGTATTATGCCCATTCTGTACAAACGAAGGAAGCGGACTTGCAAATTCGATTGCAGATATTGAAAAATTAGCTCCAGCAGCAGATAGAAAAGATGGTTTATCAATCAAAGGTTCTTTGGTACAGGATGCAAAACCAGAAATCGTAGCGTGGTTAGAAACACTTAGATAATCCAAATCTTTTAAAAAGTGTACTGGATGAGTATAGGAATGAATGATATAGTAGAAGTATTGAAAAATACCAAAAAAGAAGAAATTAAAAAGAAGAAAAGTATAGACAACGGCATGATAAAACTGCTCCTTTCCATAGGGGCAGTTTTCTTGGCGTTTTTCATTGTATTTGGAACAGTGTTTTCATCAGTCTATTTCAAGCGATTGTATTGGGATTTTGTAGGAGAATTATCAAATAGTACCATATATGCTTTTGAGAACGAAGGTGTTATAGTAGAGGATAGAGAAGATGCCTATGTGATAAAAGGAAGCAAGGTATATGTGTTCTACAAAAAGCTTTCTAACGCGGATTTTGGAAGAAGACAAAAGAACTTACCTAAGGATGCTGAGTCTATAAGAGTGGATTTTGGTAATGGAAGTAGTCTTAGGATGTGGCAGGCTCCAATGATAGAAAATTCCAAGAAAATTTTGTATGTGCATTACACAAATGCAGATGGGCGTCTGTATAAATGCAATGTAGAAGGGGTTACGCTAGAGGATTGGCGACGTTTTATCCAAGAAAATGCGAACTAGATAAATGAGAGGTAAAAGAGGAAGTTAGTATGAATTTGAAAGATAAAATATTGGATTTTTTCATAATTACAATAGGTACAGCTATTGTTGCATTCGCTGTATTTTTCTTTATGATGCCAAGTAAGGTATCTGTAGGAAGTATTGCGGCGTTGGCAATGGTTCTTAATAACTTTATACCTGTGCCAGTGTCTATATTGACTCTTTCTATGAATATTATTCTTTTGACTTTAGGTTTTATATTTATTGGAAAAGAATTTGGAATTAAGACGGTGTATACGGCAACTCTTATGCCTATAATAATGCGTGTGTTTGAAATTATATATCCAACGAATCCATCTTTGACAAATGATCAGACATTGGATGTTATATGTTATTGTGTGCTTGTTGCAGTTGGACAGGCAATGCTTTTTGTAAGAAATGCATCTTCGGGTGGGCTTGATATTGTAGCTAAGTTTATGAATAAGTATTTACATATGGAACTTGGAAAAGCAGTTGGGCTTGCGGGTATGGCTGTAGCAATATCGTCTGGTTTTGTGTACGACACTAAGACCTTGGTACTTAGCATTATCTCGACCTACTTTAATGGATTGGTTGTGGATCATTTTATTTTCGGTAATACACTCAAGAAAAGAGTTTGTATTATATCAAAATATGAAAAAGAAATTTTGGCCTTTATTTTACATGAACTTCATAGTGGGGCGACAACGTATCATGCATATGGAGCGTATTCTGATGTGTGCCGTGTAGAAATTAACACAATTGTAGACAAGAATGAGTATCAGAAACTTATGAATTTTATAAGAAAAACAGATCCGGATGCTTTTGTCACAGTATATGCAGTAAATGAAATGATGTATAAGCCAAAAGTAATAGAAGAAAAGAAATAGAGTGATAGATATGTGGAGTAAATTTAGAGAGAAATTTATTGGAGATAAAGCTTTTTATAGAAGAGTGTTGCTCATTGCCATGCCAATGATTGCGCAGAATGCAATTACCAGCTTTGTAAACTTCTTAGATAACATCATGGTTGGTATGATTGGTACTGAGCAGATGTCGGGTGTTGCTATTGTCAACCAGTTAGTGTTTGTATTTAATATCTGTATCTTTGGTGGTGTTTCTGGTGCTGGAATCTTTGGTACACAGTTTTTTGGCAAAGGTGACTACGAAGGACAAAAACATGCATTTCGTTTTAAAATGTATGCGTCTACTGTGATTACAGTGGCTGCTTTGAGTCTTTTTACTTTTGCAGGGACAGAATTGATTCAATTGTATTTAAGTGACAGTGGGGAAGTAGGCGATATTGCCCTTGCCATGCAGTATGCAAAACAGTATTTGAGATTTGCTATGATAGGTCTTCCTGCATTTGCATTAAGCCAGACTTATATCAGTTCGATTCGTGAAACTGGACATACGTTTATACCAATGCTTGCAGGTATGGCTGCAATGGTAACAAATCTTATATTGGATATTTGTCTTATTTTTGGCGTTGGTCCATTTCCAACACTTGGTGTTGAAGGCGCGGCAATTGCAACAGCCATTGCACGTTATGTAGAATGCTCGATTGTTCTTATATGGACGCATACCCATAAAGAGATTAATAAGTATATTGTAGGGGCGTATAGAAGTTTTTATATACCAAAGAATA
This sequence comes from Agathobacter sp., assembly GCA_017407605.1. Classification (GTDB taxonomy): domain Bacteria; phylum Bacillota; class Clostridia; order Lachnospirales; family Lachnospiraceae; genus Roseburia. Next base: position 6,781 of record JAFQWG010000001.1, read on the forward strand.
CTTTAAAGGATATCTTGATCAAAGGTACGCCACTTATGGTTAATGAAATGCTTTGGGCATCTGGTATGGCTGCCATTGTGCAGTGCTATGCAGTGCGAGGATTAGATGTCGTTGCAGCACAAAATATTTCTTCAACTATTTCAAATATGTTTAATGTGGTATATATTCAGCTGGGGGGAAGTATTTCGATCATTATTGGACAGCTTTTAGGAGCTGGTAAGATTGAAGAGGCGAAAGATACCAATCGTAAGCTTATCTTCTTTGATGTGGCGTGTTGTGTAGGAATTGCACTTGTGATGATGGTGGTAGGACGATGGTTCCCCAATATCTATGCAACACAAGAGAGTATCAAAGAACTTGCCCGTGTGTTTATCGTAATTTCAGCTGCGGTAATGCCATTATGTGCATTTTGTCACTGTAGTTATTTTACCCTTCGTTCGGGTGGAAAAACTGTGGTTACCTTCCTTTTTGATAGCGTATATATGTGGGTAATTGTAATACCGACAGCAACTTTCTTGGCAAAGTATACAGTACTTCCGATTGCGGTAGTATATTTATTAGTTCAGTCCTTAGAGTTTATAAAGGCAATTATCGGTTTTGTCATGGTAAAAAGTGGCGTATGGCTACAGAATATTGTAGAAGAAAAATAATAGAAATGAAAAAGACACTTTCCGGTTATTTGGAAAGTGTCTTTGTTTTTGTGTTTAATTTTTCTTGTCTGACACACCTAATAAATAGTCAACGCTAACTTTGTAATAGTCAGCCAGGAAAATTGCATAAGATACAGGGATTTCTCGAGTGCCTTTTTCATATCTGCGATATACTTCACGTTGGCAATGTAAAAGGTCTGCAACCTGTTGTTGTGTCAAGTCATTGTCTTGTCTTAAATCTCCAATTCGTTTGAAAAACATAACATTCACCTCAGTCTTAATGATACTGAACGGTTGCAGGAACGATGAGAAATGCGACCAAAGGGTTGCAATTGATAAGAGGTAAGAATGTTACATATATTAAGCACTAATATTGAAAATAAGTTAAAATAGAAATATAATAAAACTAGGTTTAATTTACTTGTAGAATTCTTTTAATAACATCTTGTATCTCTGGCATAGAACGATATTGTTCAATGATGTGACGTTCTTCTGGGGTAATAGGAAAACCCTTTGCTTCTTTCGTATTAGAGAATACATCAGCAATATTGTTGATTTTGTAAATGTCACACAATGCAACAAAGACATCGCTTGTTGGATGTGCCTGATTAGACTCCCAGCCATATACGGTTTTTTCTGCAACAGTGACACCGTATTTTTCTTGAAGTTCTACGACAACGTCGTTCACAGAGAGTGCATTTAGTTTTCTATATTTTTTAAGCATAATACCAATTTGATTGTTTTTCATAAGAACCTCTTGAGGGGAAATATATTAATTTCACCGGATAAAAGTTTGTGATAAAATAATCTTAGTAAGCAAGAATTTTAACTGCAAACAATTCTGCCTATCTAAGAAGTTTGCTTAAAATACGAGAGTAATATTCTTATTTAACAAGAAAAATGTGATAAAATTCTTAGTGTCTAAATATGGGGGGATGGTTATGGTGTTTGAGACGAAGCGTTTATTGCTACGCCCTTGGTGTATGACGGATTTGCAAAGTTTATATGAATTGGCAAAGGATCCACATGTAGGTCCGCCTTGTGGATGGAATCCGCATACGGATATAGAAGAAAGCAAGTGTGTATTAGAAGATATATTGATGAATGAGTATACTTTTGCTGTGGTATTAAAAGAGACAAATGAAATTGTTGGTGATATTTCGCTGATGCCATATTGTGAGAGTCGATTTCCGGAGAATGAGAATCAAGGAGAAATTGGTTTTTGGCTTGGATATCCATATTGGGGGCATGGTTATATACCGGAGGCATGCAGGAGAATGATACAGTATGGATTTGAAGAGTTAAAATTGGAAAGAATATGGTGTGCGCATAATTTAGATAATCACAATTCCAAAAGAGTACAGGAAAAAAGTGGATTTGTATTTCATCATCAAGACAGTTATTATGCAAAAGAATTGGATAAGAGAGTGGAAGTAATGGTCAATTGTATTGACAACAAAATAAACAACGAGAATTAAGGGGAATAAACAAATGGGTATTGTAGTAATTGGATCAGTATTTGTCGATGTAAAGGGCTTTCCGGAGGATGTCTATATTCCAGATGGACGCAATGCGGGTCGAGTGGAGTATGTGCATGGTGGAGTTGCACGAAATGTAGTAGAAGATATTGCAAACATGGAGCTTCGTCCTGCTTTTGTTGCAACGGTTGATGAGAGTTCTATGGGAAAAGATGTAGTGGATAAGCTCAATCGCCACAAGGTGGATACGAAGCATGTGCTTGCAAAACCAGATGGAATGGGAACCTGGCTTGCAGTGTTTGATAGTAGTGGAAATGTGGCAGGTTCTATTTCACAGCGTCCAAATCTCTATCATATTTATAATATACTAGAAAAAAATGGCGATGAAATTGTGAAAGATTGTGACTCGATTATTTTAGAGTTAGATGTGCATAAAGATGCTGTAAAATTGGTGTTTGAATTAGCAGAAAAATACAACAAGAAGGTATATGCTCTTGTTTCAAATATGGGAATCGCATTAGAAAGAAGAGATTTCCTGCAGAAGCTAGACTGCTTTATTTGTAATGAACAGGAAGCGGGTATGCTCTTTTTGGACGACTACTCAGAAAAAGAACCAGAGGAAATGCAACATATTCTGGCAGAAAAAATAAGATCAGCTAATATTGCTTCTATGATTGTAACCATGGGTGGAAAAGGAGCTGTATATGCAGATATGAGTGGAAATTGTGGCATGGTCCCAGCAAAGAAAGTAGTGGTGAAGGACACGACAGGAGCAGGAGATGCGTTTTGTGCCGGAGCGATGTCTGGGCTTACGTATGGAAAAACATTGGAAGAAGCAATTCAAATAGGGACAACCCTGGCAGCTTCTGTTATTACCTCGTCGGAAAATGTATGTCCTAGATTTCGACCAGAAGAATTTGGGTTAAAAGTATAAAAAATCTGTTAATTTTGGAAATTATGTAGACAAATTGTTGCATACAATTTAAAATAGTGGTAACTGACCAATTAGGTCGCAAAGAAGATAAGGGGGACATTATGCGTAACATTATCAACATTAATGAAAATTGGAAATTCATTCAAGAAGATGCTGGATTACCAAGTGTATATCCAGAAAACTGGCAGACAGTAGACCTTCCTCATTCATGGAATGCAGTTGACGGTTGTGATGGCAACGGCTCATATGACAGAGGACAGTACTGGTATGCGAAAACTTTTGAAACACCACAGCAGCCACTTGCTGGCGGACGTGTATTCGTAGAATTCATGGGTGTTAACTCAGAAGCTACAGTATATGTAAATGGTACAAAAGTTACATATCATGAAGGCGGATATTCAACATTCCGTGCAGAAATTACAGAGCTTTGCAAAGCTGATGAAGAAAACCTTTTAGTAGTAGCTGTAAACAACAAAGCAAATGATTTTGTATATCCACAGCATGCTGACTTTACATTCTATGGTGGTATCTATCGTGATGTTAACATCATCAGCGTTCCAGATGCTCACTTTGACTTAGAATATTATGGTGGCCCTGGTATCATGGTTACACCAAAACCAACAGAATGTGGCGGTGCTACATTTGAGATTGAATCTTGGGTTAAAAATGCAGACGAAAACTTCACAGTTCAGTACAGCATTTTTGATGAAGATGGCGAAGAAGTAGGATATGCAGTTCGTCCAGCAGATGCTACAAAGACAACAATCTTTGTTCCAGATGCAAATCTTTGGGATTTTGACGAACCATATCTTTACACTGTGGTTGCAGAACTTCAGAGAAGAAATGAAACTTATGATGATTTAGAAGTAAACGTTGGTGTACGTAGCTTTGAATGTGACCCACAGAAGGGATTCTCTATCAATGGCGTACAGACTCCACTTCGTGGTGTATCTCGTCATCAGGATGTTATGTATTTAGGTAATGCTCTTACAAGGGAAGAGCATTTCGATGATGCATACTTAATCAAAGAACTTGGTGCAAATACAATCCGTCTTGCTCATTATCAGCATTCACAGGATTTCTATGATGCATGTGACGAATTAGGTTTCGCTATCTGGGCTGAAATTCCATTTATCTCAGTTATGAGCAAAAACCCAGCAGCTCACCAGAACTGTATCGAACAGATGAAAGAACTTATCATCCAGAACTACAACCATCCATCAATTATGTTCTGGGGCGTTTCAAACGAAATCCTTATCGGTGGTATCTCTGAACAGTTAGTAGAAAACCACAAAGAATTAAACGCATTAGCAAAAGAATTAGACCCAACACGTCTTACAACAATTGCTCACGTTTCATTTACACCAGTAGATGGACCAATGCATTACATTACAGATACAGAAAGCTACAACCACTACTTTGGTTGGTACGGCGGCAAAATGGAAGACAATGGTCCATGGCTTGACAACTTCCATGAAAAACATCCTGGCATCTGCTTAGGTGTATCTGAATATGGTTGTGAAGGTATCATTACATATCATGGTCCAGAACCAAAATGTAAAGATTACTCAGAAGATTATCAGGCTCTTTACCATGAACATATGGCAAAA
>JAFQWG010000059.1 GCA_017407605.1 Agathobacter sp.
ACAACTTCTCCACCATTGAGCTTCAGAACGGAGTGGATATTAAGAAGGTGTCCGGTATGCTGGGTCACTTCTCCGCAGGCTTCACCCTGGACACCTATGCCCATGTCACCACCTCGGCACAGAAAGAAGCCGCCCAGACTATGGGGAAAGTGCTTAGTATGTAAAATTCGGCTTTGCAGCCGATAGAAAAGCCTGGAACGACCAGCACATCGTTCCAGGCTTCGCTGTCAGATTTTAGTCCCGATTTCCCAACTCTAGAGCCGGGAGAATGAACCCACGAAAGGAAGGTTAAATGAAAAAGATCCCTAAGAAGAAACGAAAAGTCACCGAGCTGTATTTCAACGAATACGACGGCACTGCCGAAATCTACACCTACAATACCAAACTCAAAAAGCGCCTGATTGCCTATGCCGCCACCTATCCCGACCTCTGCAAGTTAACCGAAGATGACGAAAACGGCGGCCTGCGGTTCGAGATCGATAAGCACAGAATCAGCATCCGGCTGACCGCTCCATATAGCGAGGAGCGAAAAGAAAGTGCAAGACAGCAAGCAAGACAATCTAAAATATAAAAAAACTGTGTGATGCGTTTCCCCATCTCATCACACAGCTTTAAGATTTACTCATAGTATCGTTTAAAATCTTCGTAAGTAGATTCTATTCTTTTGGCGTATTTTTCAGCATCACTTTTTACCATCGAGGTGAATGCATTAAAGTTCGCACCGTGCTGCATTGCTTTTACTTTCTCCCTGTAGTATTCGCAGAAACTGTCTACATCAAAGTCTTTAAAACTACCTCCGCCAATTGTTGCGTTAGTAAGTAGACCCATCGTAGAAGTTTGCAGTAGTTCGATGCTTTCACGCTCCCAATTGTTTAGCAGGTTTCCATATACATCAAGTGCTTTCGTGCATGCTTCCTTTAGTTCGTAAGCTATTTGCAGGTAGTTTACAAACAAGCTGACAGGATCATCAATTGGAGGATACTCCTGCAACTGAGCTTTCTGTTTCTTAAGTACAAAGAGAAACTCAAAAACAGCATACTTCTTAATCTGAGTTATTTCCTCGTTCTTCCTTTTCCTAAAGCCTATAGCATAGAACAACAGCGCCAAGCTGAACACAAGGGATACAGAAAAAATGTAAGTTAGAATTTCCTTGATCCTGGGAATATCTAACACAAAGTTCAGTGTAATTATGTCTTTTATCGAAACCTCGGAATTTGCCAGCACAAGTCCAATCAGGCTTCCTGCTGCAGCAGTTACACATACCCCAACATAAAACTTTGCTCGTTTCATATAATTATCTCCTATCTGCATAGCCAAATGATCTTCCAGCCTGTTTAGGCTTTTTCTCATATCATCGGCGTTTAAGCTAACAAGAACGGTCCTTTGTATATTTCTGCGAATTGCAGAAACTCTAGGCAGATTGATCCCTGCAAACCTCACGATTTGAAATTTCATCTTCCATTTATCTTTTGCGCCGTTCTTTACTTTACTAAACAACTGCTCATAACCACTGTAAAGGGCTAACCCATAAACAACCGGCAGATTAAGGACAAGCAAGAGCACGGGCAACATTAAAGATTTTAGCGTATCCCAATTAAAAAATGCGTTTGGGTCCTGCACTGTGCTGGATACAGCATGGATGAAAATGATGATTCCCCATATTACCAGCAGAGTATCAAAGAAGGTCTTTGCAGGCTTATGCTTTTTTTCACGTGATGCCAGAGCGCACAAAAATGAAACAAAAACGGTACCCAGTATAGCAACCAGTTCGATCCACAAATCAAATGTCCAAAATCCAACGAAGAACTCAAACAACACAATGAACTTTAAGTTGTCTGTAACCAAATTTGAGAAAAAGCGGTTATCTTTCGCCTTCTCTATAGCCTTTGCAAACAGCGGTAGTTCAACAAATACAACCCAGAAAATCGTATCCTTCAACATGCTACTATCCCAAAAAGCAGCCCATTTCAGAATGTCCACGGCAAATAAAAAGAAAGCAATGAACACACAATAAAAAACTACAAACTTTCTGCAAAACAGAATAGGTATTGCTGTTTTCAGGAACTGCAACAACGGCTGGCGCAAAGATTTGCTTATCAGCACTACAGCAAGTGCAATAATCACCCATATTCCGATAGCAATCTCTCGATTATTGAAAATCTCCTGTATCGCAGTCATCCTTGCACCTCCTTGCC
>JAFQWG010000060.1 GCA_017407605.1 Agathobacter sp.
AACACTTCTCGTAAATCTTTACAAATACGGCTTAGCTCTCGGTAATTATCACCTTTTACGATTACCGCAAACTCATCACCACTCATGCGATAACAGTTTTCTTCAATTCCTGATATACGTCTCAAATTATGCGCAATGGCTTTTAACAAAGTATCCCCATACTGGTGACCTAAGCCGTCATTGATATTCTGGAAATCATCAATATCGATACAAAGAAAAGCACCTTCTTTTCCTGTTTCCTCTGCATCCTTTATGTATGTTGCCAAATCTTTCTCGCAACGCATACGATTATAGAGGCCTGTCAGATTGTCATTACTAATCTGACGCTCCATTTCAAGCTGATATAATTTCTTATCTGTAATATCATAAATCGTACCAAGACTTACCTTACGTCCATCCACCCAAGTCAGCTCTACCTGATTCATATCCAGCCAGATATTATTTCTTGACAAATGTACTTCCATTGGTGGAAATTCTCTCTGTACATTCTTGGTAGAAAAGAAATACTGCTGCAGACCATTTTTATCCATATCTCTAGCAATCAGTTCATGGAATTTCTGGTTCATATAAAGCACTTCTTCGTTGTCGTAATCTACAACATAAATAGCACAGCCAACATTTTCTAAAATAGATTCTAATGATGCATAAGAACCTGCAAGAGTATTTTTCACAATACGTCTTTCCATTATTCCCTGCAATACACGCTTTACATCATTAATGAATTTAATATCCTCTACATCCCAAATTCGATTTCCTTCAAATTCATAAAAACACAGATAGGTATCCACCTGTCCATTCACTTCAACCGGCTGGAACATACCTGCTTTTAAGTGATATTTTTTAAAGAAACGTTCTAAGTCTTCTCTCATCATAGAATCAGAAGATAACATATATGGTTTTCCATCAAAAAATGGCAGGTTTTCCTTTGCTATTCCTTGTAATCTGTCACCCAGATTCCAGTCTTTTTGTGAACTATAATCGCAAACAGTCTCTACCGATACTCCACCTGCAGTTGTTTGTAAAATGCATCCTCCCTGAATCTGCAAGGTTTTGCACACTTCCTGCACCGCATTTTCACAAACCAAGGCAAACTCGTCTTCCTCTTCAATCAAATGTACGACTCTCGCCATGGCTTCACTGCGAACCATCTGAGCTTTATATTTCCCCTCTGCTTCAATTGCCTGCTCCATAGCCTCTTTCGCATTTAATTCATGTTGCTTCATCTTAAAAATCTGTTTCGATAATGTTTCTAAAAACGCAACTGAACGATAAAACTGGCCTTCTGATGTACGAAGCACATAAGATGGAACTTCATCTTCTGGACGAATTTTTTCTTCAATTACCGCCGTTACAAGCCAAATCAACGCAATCGAATCATTGATGCGATTAATCACCGCACAAAACTTTATATATGGAACCGCTAGTTCCTCTTCAATAATCGCTTCCACTTGGCTCATCTCGGCATTGGCAAGCATTCTTCTACCTATTTCATGTGAAATAAACTGATTAAAAAAATCACGTTCTTCTATACTACGATAACAAGCAGTAAGTTCGTTTCTCTCACGATCTAGGCATGACAAATACACATCATTTGCCTTGCAATAATGTAGTTGTAATTTCTCCAGTAATTCCATATCGATGAGACTCGTACTCATTTTTTACCCCTTGTACTTCAAAATTAGTAAATAAAAATCTGTCTTTGGCTGCAGGCATGTTTCCTGCTGCAAACTAAATTCTTTATGCAAACGCAACTGCTTCTTTACAAATCCAATTTCATTGGTATACATTACAACAACCGCATCATTGGTTAAAATCTCTTTTGCCTTTTCAAAAAATTCTCCGTAGAAAGTGTCCATCTCCTGTTTTGTCTTCTTTCCACGAATCGGCATATTAGTTATGATTTCATTGAACAAATAATCGTGTTTGAAGTCTCTGAAATCTCTGTGAATATAATTCACTCTCATTCCTGCCAGCTGCGTATTTTCTCTCGCATATGCAATGGCATCTCCAAATATATCAATACCATACATTTCTCTTGCAGGTACTTTTTTATTTCGTTCAATAAGCATGGTGCCCACACCACAAAATGGATCGATAATCTGAGCATCTTCTTTTAAATAATCCTTTGCCAATTCAACAATAAGCGCTGCTGTGGAAGGATGTATCGAAGCTGCAATTGCATTCTTACGATAAGTAAAACGTCTTTTCTTTATTGTTGAAAGCTTTAAGCTTGGAAATAATTCTCCATCTTTATTGGCAATCAGGCGAAGCTCCACTTCATAATCACTCGTGGAATTAATAAGCTGTCCCTTAGACAAACTTTCGAGTTCATTTGCCATTTTCTTGGTAAAGGTACTTCTTTCCTCTAAAGTCATCGCATTTTTGCACTCAATTCGGAAATAATACTGTCCTTTTTCCTTATGAAGATTGTTCAGAAGTCCAAGTACATCGGATTCCCATATTGCTTTTGCCGCCTCCACTGGATCAGCTGGCAAAAATCCCTCAATGTCGAGAGGGAAAACCATATCACGGAAGGTGCGAATCTTCATAAGTTCTTTTAGGTTGTCTGTTCTAACCTCTACACCAAGTGGATGTACGCTCGCTGTTCCACAGGTTACCATTCGTCGAACGGTCTCTCTTTGTGTACGATTTGTTAAAAGAATGACTCTTACATCTTTTCCTTTGATATCTGGTGTATGATGTACGATTCCTTCCTGTTTTATGACAATTTTACGGAGCGCTCGTATCTCCTCATCCACATGTTTTTTATTCTCTGGCTCAACGTCCATTGCAAGTAAAGCTTCTAGTTTTACCTTTAATTCTGCAAATTTTTCAGAGGCATCCAACTGTTCCATCGCCTGAAGATATGATGATTTCACAAAAAGCGTGCCTTCGCATTGGTATGCCTGATATAAAGCCTCCAATGCCTTCTGACAGCCTAAGTCACCCAACAATAGCGCGGCATTTTTTCGCGTTTTTGCATCCTCTTCGGAGAGAAAGCCAAAAAGAAGCGCCTCATTTTCTTCCACCCAAGACACTAATTTTGTACGGTGGTGTTCTTCCTTTATCAACTGTCTTAATTCGCTTAAATTACTTCTTAAATTTTCTTTTGCTTCTAACTGTTTTAAGATATTTTCCAAGAATTACTCCTCTTTCTTATCTTTGTCTATTCCATAGTTTTCTATATATTTTGCTACATCTAATTTGAAATCATCCCACGCGCTCTCATTCTCAACAAAGTACTTCGGACAATTTTTTCCGGTAACATCATAATGTCTGATGACATCTTCCATGGTTAAATCATATTTACCGATTAGCCACGCAGTTAACTCTACAAGCGCATCATATGTCTTTTCTGTGAATCGCCCTGCCTCATTATCAATACAACATTCAATGGAAATGGTATCTGCATTTCTCTCATTTGATGCATACGCAATCTCATCAAGAGGTACGCACATCAGAATTTCTCCCGATAAACCCACAATAAAATGACTGCTAGCCTTTGTAATCTGTGACTCAGCTAACCCTTCAAAATAGCTTCTATTCTGCTGTGCCGTTGTACCAGGATTGCCAGTATAATGAATCACTATCCCATTTACCTGGTCTAATGGTACTCCTGGTCTTGAATACTCATTTATCGTCAAAAGCTGTTGTGTATAGGTTGGCGGATTTTGAATATATTTAGTAAATCCTTTTTCCTCTTCTGCAAATATACCGGTTCCTGTCATTGCACTCAATGCCAGCATAACGATACTTATCAGAATAATAATAACAGCAGAGCATAATATCATATGTATGGCCACTTGCTTTTTCCGTTGTTTTTTTCGTGCAAGCAAGCGTTTTTTTGTTAATTCATTTGTAATCTCAAATGGTTCTTTTTCTTGATTTGTATATAAATCTGCCACTTCTTATGATCGCAAAACACTACAACGATGTAATCTTTTCTCTGTAAGCGATACCCGTTGGAGTACCCGCGAGTCCTCCTGTTCCTGTTTCTCTCACGTTTTCAGGCATTGCCCTGCCCACTGCTCTCATTGCGTCAAACACTTCATCTGGTGGAATTTTACTTATCATTCCCGCAAGCACCATATCACAAGAAGTAAGTGCATTCACTGCGCCTACCACATTTCGTTTTACACAAGGCACTTCTACAAGGCCTGCTACTGGGTCACAGGCAAGGCCAAGCAAGTTTTTCATTGCAATTGCAGCTGCATGCGCAATTCCTTCTGCGTCTGCGCCATTTAAGTATGCAATCGCACCTGCTGCCATTGAAGACGCGGAACCAATTTCCGCCTGACATCCGCCTGCTGCTCCCGCTAAAAATGCTCTATGTGCAATGACACCACCAATACCAGCTGCAACAAACATTGCCTCTGTCATCTGGTCATCTGTATAACCCTTTTCTTCCTGTACAGTAATAAATACGGCAGGAATAACACCACATGAACCAGCCGTAGGAGCCGCTACGATTCGCTTCATACAAGCATTGGATTCACCCATTTTTACCGCACGCTCAATTACTCGTCCTATAAAATCTCCGCACACTAGTTTATCTGCAAGTCGCGCATCATGGATTTTTTTGCCATCTGTACCTACAAGTCCACTTCTAGACATAAGATTGTCCTCGTAAGCTGCGTCCGATGCTTTCATAACTTCATACATATATTTCATTCTTTGGAAGGATTCTTCCTCCGAAATATCTAATTCGATACAGTCATCCTGCATCACAACCTTCCAAAATGGAAGATTCTTTTCTTTTTCTGCTGCAATAATCTCTGCTAATGATTTATACATAAAACCCTCCCAGTTTATTTCAAGCTAAGATATGTAACTCGCACGATTCCCTTTAATCCTTCTAATGCTGGAATGACATCTTCTGGAATCTCTTTGTCACACTCAATAACCATAACCGCATCTGCACCTCTTGCAGCACGATAAAGCTGCATTGTACCGATATTGATATTTTCTTCTGCAAGAAATGTTGTAACCTGCTGAACTTGTCCTGGAATATCCTGATTACGAATAACAAGTGTAGGATAATCTCCACCAAAACTTACACCAAGGCCATCAATCTCTGTAATTTCGATACGGCCACCGCCGACAGAACACCCTACAATTTCCCTATGTTTCCCTTTTACTCCATCTAAAACAAGTTTTACAGTATTTGGATGTACATCTCCTAAATCAATTGGAAAAAACGCATACGCCATACCACGAATATCTGCTTCTGCATAGCTTCTTGGAATACGTGAATCATCTACCGGCATTCCCATAAGTCCTGCTAAAAGTGCTTTGTCTGTACCATGTCCTTTTCCTGTAAGCTGGAAAGATCCATGGAAATAAATCTTGGCTTTCGCAATTTCTTCACCCATCAATTTTCTTGCAATATTACCGATTCTTACAGCCCCCGCTGTATGTGAACTAGATGGTCCTACCATAACTGGTCCAATAATATCAAACAAGTTCATATATATACCCTCTCTTATGTATTTTTTGCATAATAACTCAACTATTATAATATCACATATTCACTTAATTATCACTAATAAAATAATAAAAAAGCTCAGAGTTCCTATTTTAAACTCTGAGCTAAATTGTTACTCAACAATTGTATGAATCCAGCCTTCTGGAGCCTCTACTGTGCCCATCTGGATTCCTGTTAATGTGTCATATAATTTCTTTGTTGTAGGTCCCATTTCTTCCATACCACTTGGGAAGCAAATTTCCGTACCATGATCATTTACTTTTCCTACTGGAGAAATAACTGCCGCTGTACCACAAAGACCACATTCGGCAAAGTCTTTTAATTCTTCTAATAATACTTCTCTATGTTCTACTGTCATACCTAAGTATTTTTCAGCAACTACCATAAGAGAACGTCTAGTGATAGAAGGTAAGATACTGTCTGACTTTGGAGTTACAAACTTGCCATCTTTTGTAATGAAGATAAAGTTTGCTCCACCTGTTTCTTCTACCTTGGTACGTGTCGCTGGATCTAAGTACATGTTTTCATCAAAGCCTTTTTCATGGGCATCCACAATCTGGTACAAACTCATTGCATAGTTAAGTCCTGCTTTGATATGCCCAGTTCCATGAGGAGCTGCTCTGTCAAAATCTGATACACGAATAGTAAGAGGTTTTGCACCACCTTTAAAGTATGGTCCTACTGGTGTAACAAAAATGCGGAACTGATATTCATCCGCCGGTTTTACACCAATAACAGGATTGGTTGCAATCATATATGGACGAATGTAAAGTGTTGCGCCTGAACCATATGGTGGCACCCATGCTTCATTTGCCTTTACAACCTTTTCTACTGCATCGATAAATCTCTCTACTGGGAAAGCAGGCATTTTTAAACGTTCACAAGTTTCCACCATACGAACTGCATTTAAGTCTGGACGGAAACATACAATTTTTCCATCTTCTGTCGTATATGCTTTTAATCCTTCGAAACAGGTCTGTGCATACTGAAATACGCCTGCACATTCATTTAATGTGATATTGGCATCTGTTGTGATTTCACCATCATCCCATTTACCATCTTTATAATTAGATACATAACGAAAATCTGCTGTTACATATCCAAATCCTAGGTTTGCCCAATCTAAATTCTTCTTTTCCATTTTGCTTCCTCCGAATCTTAAAATACGGTCTATGTATTTGCCAATCATGGCCGCGTCTCTTATTTTTACTTTGTAATTCTAGTACAATTGGAATCTTTTGTCTATATTTCGAAGCTCATTTTGCTATGGTAAAAATTCATAAGTAATATAACCTGTATTTTTATCAATTGCTAACCTTTATTCTCTTCAAGCATAGCTTCGATTGCGCCAATAAAGTAAAGTGAACCGAATGCAATCGTCTTGTCTTTCGCACATGTTAAATATACATGCACATCCTTATCGCTTGTTTTTATAATGGTAGTCCCATCATTCACTCTATTTTTAGCTGGCAGGAAAGGACGAATAACCGCTTCCATAT
>JAFQWG010000061.1 GCA_017407605.1 Agathobacter sp.
CACGCAGTAGAATGCTGGGGTGGAGCTACTTTCGATGCATCACTTCGTTTCTTAAAAGAAGATCCATGGGATAGACTTCGTCAGCTCCGTGATGGATTCAAAAATACAAAATTACAGATGTTATTCCGTGGTCAGAATATCCTTGGATACCGTCCATATGCGGATGACGTAGTAGAGTACTTTGTACAGAAGTCAATTGCAAATGGTATTGATATCATTCGTATTTTTGACTGTTTAAATGATGTTCGTAACCTTCAGACAGCAGTTACAGCATGTAATAAAGAAAAAGGACATGCTCAGATTGCATTATCTTATACATTAGGTGATGCTTATACTTTAGACTACTGGATGGAAACAGCGAAAAAAGTAGAAGATATGGGTGCAGATTCTTTATGTATTAAAGATATGGCTGGTCTTTTAGTTCCAGCAAAAGCAACAGAACTTGTACAGGCGTTAAAGGATGCCACAACACTTCCTATCGAACTTCATACACATTATACATCTGGTGTGGCTTCTATGACTTATATGAAAGCAGTAGAAGCAGGTTGTGATATTATTGATACAGCTATGTCGCCATTCGCTCTTGGTACAAGCCAGCCAGCTACAGAAGTTATGGTAGAGGCATTCAAAGGTACTGAATTCGATACAGGTTTAGATCAGACACAGTTAGCAGAAATTGCTGCATATTTCCGTCCAATGAGAGAAGAAGCAATTAAGAGTGGTCTTTTAAATCCAAAGGTACTTGGTGTAGACATACAGACACTTTTATATCAGGTGCCAGGTGGTATGTTATCTAACATGGTATCACAGCTTAAGGAACAGAATGCAGAAGATAAATACGAAGAAGTATTAAAAGAAATCCCACGTGTACGTAAAGATCTTGGTGAACCACCTTTGGTAACACCTTCTTCACAGATTGTTGGTACACAGGCTGTATTTAATGTACTTATGGGAGAACGTTATAAAGTAGCTACAAAAGAAACAAAAGACGTATTACTCGGAAAATATGGTCAGACAGTAAAACCATTTAATCCAGAAGTAGTAGATAAAGTTCTTGGTGAAGAAAAGAAAAATGCAATCACATGCAGATACGCTGATTTACTTGAACCAGAATTAGATAAGCTTGAAGCAGAAATGGCTCAGTACAAACAGCAGGATGAAGACGTACTTACTTACGCTTTATTCCCACAGGTTGCAACAGATTTCTTCAAATATCGTGAAGCTCAGCAGACAAAAGTAGATGCTAAAGTAGCAGATACAGAAAATGGTGCATACCCTGTCTAATAGCAAAAACACATAGTCGGATTTGTTTGAAAAATTAATACGATTGCAAGAGTTAAATCGACATTTTGTGACAAGAATACGAACCTCCACAAATAATTGTGGAGGTTTTTGTTTTGGTTTCGCATATGAAATTTTTTGCAAGAAAAATTGCAAATATATAATTGTAAATTGCATATGGTCTGTTATAATTATAATTACTTAAGTTTTTGAAAGTTTGGAGGCGCATTTATGGCAAATACAAACGATTTATTACATCGTATAAATCATAATTATAGTTCAATGAGCAAAGGGCAGAAGCTGCTTGCGACCTATATTACAGATAACTATGATAAAGCGGTATTTTTAACAGCTGCCAAAATGGGAGATATTGTAGGAGTAAGTGAATCTACCGTAGTACGTTTTGCAATGAGTCTTGGGTATAAAGGTTATCCAGAGTTTCAGAAAGCCTTGGAAGAATTGGTGCGTAATAAGTTAAATTCAGTACAGCGTATGGAGGTAACATATGGAAGAATCAGTCAGTCCAAGATATTAGAAACAGTTTTGCAGTCTGATGCAGATAAGTTGAAAACAACATTAGAAAAGATTGATCATAATGCGTTTGAACTTGCGGTAGATACAATTTTAAGTGCTAAAAATATTTATATCGTAGGTATTAGAAGCTGTGCACCTCTTGCAAGTTTTCTTTCCTTTTATCTTACCCTGATGTTTGATAATGTAAGACTTTTACATACCAATAGTTCCAGTGAAATTTTTGAACAGATGGTACGAATCGATGAAGATGATGTTATTATTGGAATTAGCTTTCCAAGATATTCGATGCGTACATTAAAAGCATTAGAGTTTGCGAATAATAGAAGTGCAAAGGTTATTACGATTACAGATAGTATTCATTCACCAATGAATCTATATTCTTCCTGTAATTTGATTGCAGATAGTGATATGGCATCGATTGTAGATTCACTTGTTGCACCTTTAAGTGTTATTAATGCCTTGATTGTAGCGCTCTGTATGAAGAAACAGAAAGAAGTAGCAAAAACGCTAACTACATTAGAAGAAATCTGGGATGAATACCAGGTATATGAGAATGATGAAATAGATTTTATTGATGAATCTGTCAAAATTCATTATGCAAAATTAGAGGGAATGAATGATGAGTAAAGTAATTGTTGTTGGTGGCGGTCCGGCTGGGATGTTTGCGGCGTATTTCGCAGCAAAAAACGGACATAGTGTTACGCTATTAGAACAAAATGAAAAATTAGGAAAAAAACTTTATATTACAGGAAAAGGCAGATGTAATATTACAAATGCAAGTGATATGGAAGACCTTTTTAATAATGTATGCAGTAATCCAAAGTTTTTATATAGTGCTTTTTATTCTTATACAAATGATCAGGTTGTGCAGTTCTTTGAAAATTATGGACTTCGTACGAAAGTAGAAAGAGGGAATCGTGTATTTCCAGTATCTGACCATTCTTCCGACGTCATTGCAACGCTTACAAAAGCATTAAAAGATGCAGGAGTAGAAGTAAAACTTCATACGAAGGTGACAAAGATTCTTTCGGAAGAATATCTAGACGAAAATGGACAGATTGTAGTAGCTGATAAGAAGAGCGGAACCCTAAAACAGACAGTTACAGGTATTGTGTTAGAGGATGGAAAGATAGTAAATACGGATGCACTTGTGCTTGCAACAGGAGGTGTTTCTTATCCATCCACAGGAGCAACAGGAGATGGGTATCGATTTGCAGAAAAATTGCATCATAAAATTATAGAACCAACACCATCTCTGGTGCCGTTTGAAGTACAAGAGGCTTGGGTGACAGAGATGCAGGGACTTGCTTTGAAGAATGTTGCGATTCGTATCGAGCGTGAAGGTAAAAAGGTATACGATGATTTTGGAGAAATGCTATTTACACATTTTGGAGTAAGTGGACCTATGATTTTGTCGGCAAGTGCTTCGATAAAGCCAGCATACTTTAGGGATTTTGAACATGATTTAAAACTGTATATTGATTTAAAACCTGCTTTGGATAAAGAACAGTTAGATAAACGTATCTTGAAAGATTTTGAGGAAGCAAAAAATAAACAGTATAAAAATTCCATTCAAAAATTGTTGCCATCTAAGATGATTCCAATCATAATAAATTTGAGTGGAATTGACCCAGATAAAAAAGTAAATGAAATCACCAAAGAAGAACGTATGAAATTGGTAGAATTATTAAAAGGTCTTCCAATAACTATCATAGGTCTGAGAGGATGGAATGAAGCAATTATTACAAAAGGCGGTGTGTCTGTAAAAAATGTGAATCCATCTACAATGGAGTCTAAATTGGTAAACGGTTTGTATTTTGCAGGTGAGCTTTTGGATTTGGATGCAATGACAGGTGGTTATAATCTGCAGATTGCCTGGTCGACAGGATATTTAGCCGGAAATAGTATAGAATAAGAGAGGGAAGAAAGATGAGTTTTAATATTGCAATTGATGGACCAGCAGGCGCTGGAAAAAGTACAATCGCAAAACAGTTAGCAAAGGAATTGGGATTTGTATATGTAGATACAGGAGCTATGTATCGTGCTTTTGCTTATTATTTTTTAACAAACAATATCAGTGCAGCGGATGAAGCTGCAATTGCGGCAGCTTGTCCAAATGTAACCATTTCTTTAACATATGAAGATGGTGTACAGAATGTATGGTTAAATGGAGAAAATGTATCTGGTTTCATTCGTAATGAAGAAGTTGGTAACATGGCATCTGCAACAAGTGTATATCCTGTAGTTCGTACAAAATTAGTAGAATTACAGCAGGAACTTGCAAAAACAACAGATGTAATTATGGATGGGCGTGATATAGGTACCGTTGTGTTACCAAACGCCGATGTAAAAATCTATATGACAGCAAGTTCGACAGTGCGTGCAAAACGTCGTTTTGATGAACTTGTTGCAAAAGGTGTAGAATGCGATTTGGATGAAATCGAAAAAGACATCATAGAGAGAGATTACCGTGATATGAATCGTGAAACATCACCACTAAAAAAAGCAGATGATGCATATGAATTAGATACATCAGAGCTGGATATTGATGGTGTTGTAAATGCAATGAAAGAAATTATTGAAAAGGTAAGATAATATGAATGTTATTTTAGCAAAAAGTGCAGGCTTTTGCTTTGGGGTAAAGCGTGCTGTAAATATGGTTTATGAAGAAATCGAAAAGGCAAATGGCCCAATCTATACATATGGTCCAATTATTCATAATGATGAAGTGGTAAAAGACTTTGAAAGCAAGGGCGTTACAGTAATAAAAGACTTAGCTGAATTGGACAATATGGAAAAAGGAGAAATCATTGTTCGTTCTCATGGTATCAGCCGTAAGGAATATGAAATCATGGAAGAAAAGGGATTTACAGTAATAGATGCAACTTGCCCATTTGTGCGTAAAATACACAAATTAGTAGATGAACATAGCAAGTTGAATGAACATATTGTGATTATTGGCAATCCAAATCATCCAGAAGTCTGTGGTATCAAAGGCTGGGTCAATGGAAATGATGTAACTATCATTGAATCCAAAGAAGAAGCAGAGCAATTTACAGTCAATTCAGATAAAAAAGTATGTATTGTGTCACAAACGACATTTAACTACAATAAATTTCAAGAATTAGTTGAAATCATTGGTAAAAAAGAGTACAATATAATTGTTTTAAACACAATCTGTAATGCAACCGAAGAGCGTCAGACAGAAGCTCGTAAAATTGCAAAAGAAGTTGAAGCTATGATTGTAATAGGGGATAAAAACAGCTCCAATACGCAGAAATTGTTTGAAATATGTAATACAGAATGTGAGAAAACTTACTACATTCAAACGAGTAAGGATATGGATTTTGGTTTGCTAAAATCCATCAATAACGTAGGTATTACCGCTGGGGCTTCGACCCCAAATAATATTATTGAGGAGGTTTCAAAGAATGTCAGAAATGAGCTTTGAACAGATGCTTGAAGAATCTTTAAAAACTA
>JAFQWG010000062.1 GCA_017407605.1 Agathobacter sp.
CCCCCCTAAGTTGCAGTAAAATTCGTTTCTCCATACGAGAGACCGCAACTTGATTCATCCCCAATATCTGAGCAATTTCTGTCTGCGTTTTTCCCATCATATAGCGAAGCTCAATTAACTTTCGTTCTTTCTCCTCCAATGTGTCGAGCATCTGTTTTACCGTAATTTGATTAATTAATTCCTGCTCCGTTCTACGTCCATCTTCTATCTGGTCTGCAAGCGTAAGCTTTCCCTCATCTTGGTTTCCTAATATTGGTTTATATATCGATTCTACCTCAGCTGTTGCCTCCATAGCTGTTAGAATTTCTTCCGCACTTAACCCAGTTTCTCTTTCAAGCTCCGCTATCGTTGGTTCAGCATTTAATGTCTTTTTTAATTCTTCTTTTACAATAGCAATTTTCCTTGCATTATCTTTTATTTGTCGACTCACGTGCAGCATCCCATCATCTCTTAAAAATCGTCGAATCTCCCCTATAATCATTGGTACAGCATAAGTAGAAAAAGATAACTCTCTCCCCAGATCAAACTTATCAATCGCTTTTATAAGCCCAATCACACCAATCTGAAACAAATCCTCCTGCTCATACCCACGATATGTAAAACGCTTTAAAACCATATATATCAATCCTATATTGGCTTCTACAAGTGCATCTCTCTGCCCTTTATCTCCTTTTTGTGCTTTGCATATGGCATATCTCCAATTTTCTTCCTTGGTAGATACACTACTGCTCATCTTTCCTTTCTATGTACTTAATCATTGTTACTTTTGTCCCTTTCCCAACTCTAGATTCAACATCCAACACATCCATAAAGGTCTCCATGAACGCAAACCCCATTCCTGAACGTTCTTCATCTGGCTTTGAGGTAAAAAAGGGCTTCCTTGCTTCTTCCACATTCTCTATTCCCACCCCCTTATCGATTATTGTTATTTTTAATGTTTCATCTTCCTGAGCACATATCATTTCGATCTCATTCTTTTCCGAACACTCGCCCTCCTTGCTGTTCACCAAATCTGTTTCTGGATAACCATGAATAATTGCATTTGTAACAGCCTCAGATACTGCCGTCTTCACATCTTGAATTTCATCCAAGGTTGGATTCATATGCATCATAAAAGCGGCTACTGTCATACGTGCCACACTTTCATTAATTGACTTTGCATCAAATTTAATATACATGTAATTATCACCTTTCATTTCTACTCCTCCTTTAACCCCACAACCTTATATAATCCTGACGCTTTAAATATAGCCTCTATACGCTTTCCCAAGTGCATCACATTCACTTTACCACTACGAAATCCTAGTGTCTTACTCCTTCCGATTACAACACCAATCCCAGAACTATCCATAAATTCCGTTTCCTTAAAATCTAATATTAACTCCCTAATCTGATGTGCATCCACTAACATGTCCAACTCCTTACAAAGAGATTGTGCTACATGGTGGTCGACTTCCTTTGGCATAATATAATGCAATACTTGTCCACTTACCTGATAAGGTAATATCCTATTATCCATAAAAATGTCCCTTTCTCATCTTTCAAATATTCTTTCTACATAATCAACAAAAAAAGACGTAAGGATTATCTCACGTCTTTTGTAATACATATTCTATTCTGCTTCTAAATAGTTCTTCGCAGTTCTTGCTCTCTCCGTTCCAGGATAATTATCAATTACGAACTGATAATATGGTCGAGCAGCTTCCATATTTCCACTCTTATTATAGGCCTGCGCTAAATAATAGGATGCATAGCCATCTTTATAACGCTCATCATATGCCACTACTTTTACAAAAAGCTCAATAGCAGTTTCATACTTTGCTTCTGCAAATGCTGTATATGCTTCGGAATAGATACCAGAATAATACGATGGTGCTACTGCAGCCCATACTGTCTGATATGTGTTTGTAGCCGCTTCTGTAAGCTGATTCATATCGACTTTTTCAATTTCGACTCCTGCAGTTTCATAGTCATTGCCTACATATGCAACATATGCTTTGAGCAGAGATTCATACGCTACCGTCTGTAATGGAAGTGTTCCATTCTCCCCTTCGTATTCTGTAAGTCGTCCTTTTAAATCTTCAATCTCTTGCTCCAAAGAATAAATCGTTTGTGCACTAGTAGCTACTGCATCATTCGCTGCTACCAATTCCTCTTTTACCTCGGCTCTTGCCTGGCTTTTTACACCTGGAACAACTAAAAATCCAATTACCAAGATACCTACTACAAGCCCAATTGCCATATAACTAAGCGTTGAACCTAACGAAGAATCCTGAAAACGATTTGGCATAATAATCGTTTCATTTCCACTCTGATAAGAAATCAAATCTTCTTCCTTTTTCTTCTTGCCGGAATTGCGTTCTTTCAGCTTTGCATTTACTTCTTTTAAATAACGAAGTGTTGTTGTATTATTTGCATCAATTTTACCAGCATTACGAAGAGATCTCTTTGCCTGCTCTAAGCGATCTTCCTGCATGTATAAAAGTGCTAAAAGCTGATGTCCTTTTACTAATCTAGGATTCAACGAAAGCACTTTCTTAAGCTGAATAATCGCCAAATCTTTGCTATCCTGTCGACAATACAACAAAGCCTGATTATATTTCTTAATCGTCTGGTTAATTGCTTCCAACTGTGTATGATTCTGTCGCAACTCATCTAAATAGCGACCTGCAACATTATCATCCTGTTTATAACTCTTACTGATAACCCATTCACTAAGAGCATCTACTGTCTCGCCCATTTCATAATACACAAGACCGAGCAGGTTTCTAGCATCTATATTATATTTATTAAATTTTAAACTTCTCTTTAAACTAATTATTGCCCCTGACAGGTTACGTACCTCTGCCTTCTGAAGTCCGTCATTGTAGTACATATTCGACAAACGCAGAACCTTCTGGTACACATGTATATCTGCTCCACAAATTGGACAGATATCATGATTTCCTGCCTCATTATTACATCTATAACAAATCATGAATTGCCTCTCATTCTAAAACTGATTACCAGGTCTTATATCACGAATTAACTCGTTAATGATATCTGTCACATCTGTCAAATCATGATTATATATTGCAGCTTCTGCCTCTTCTACTTCTAAAGAAGGCTTGAAATTTTTTAATTCCTCTTCATAGTTAATCATCTATGTATTCCTCCATATAGATTGATTTTCCCTTTTAATAAACGCTCAACAAAACTACGCGATTTCATCTTTCATTGAAAACATAACAACCTTGTTGTTTTTTTCGAAAAATGCCACCGTAGACTGATCCTCTTTTATAGTAACGATTGCATCGTTAATACCTATAATAACACCATTATACACATTACGGATTACCTTAACAGAGGCTCCCTGCGCCACGCGCAAAACCTCACTCATACGATTTAAACTCTGTGTATGAGTAGCCAAATCTGCCTGCTTTACAATCTTGGTACGAAGCAGTGATGCTTTACGATTATCATTTGGATCAATTGGAATCCCTGCTTTTACAGCCTCGTCGAATTGTTTCAACCCGATATTAATCTTTTCTATTATATCCTGAGACTCTTTGATGCAGTTTTCATGGAAATTGATTTCCTTTTTAACCTCCATGTTTACTCCCACATAAATCTCTGTTTTTACACCATATTCATTACCAAAATTATATGCTTCCACACCACCGGCAGCATGGATTATTCCACCTACTACACTGGCATGCTTGCCCTCTAAATACACCTTATCATTACAAATGATATCACAATTGATGACAGAATCTGTAACAATCTGGCCATCTGCCTTTACCGTGCCATATTCTAAGAATTTTGCATGGAGACTACCCCTTGTCTTGATGATTCCTCTGCCACCACCTAGCATACCACCACGGATAATAACATCTTTACTAGCATCAATGAGACAGCCCTCAATGTTCCCATCAATTGTAACACTGCCTGTTGCACGAATAACTGCACCAGTAGGAACATTTCCATGAATAATAACGTCCCCTCTAAAATCGATATTACCAGTCTTTAATCCTACGTCACCATGTACTTCATGCACCTGCGAAATCAGAATACGACCATTCTGCATTTCAATTTTACCTTCCATAGTGGAAGTATAGGTCTTGTTATCTTCGGAACGTTCAAATCCTTTTCCAGTAAGCGGAGGAAGAGGTCTGCCTCTTTTGGCAATCAACAATTTACCTTTTACGGTCATCCCATTCGAACCATCTACCGGCTCATTGTATGTAGCAATTACCTGCCCCTCTTCTACCAATTCTACGGAATGGATACTCCAATAATCAACTGTCCCATCCTCTCTACGGGTTGGTTTTTTATTCAAGTTTGGATCAAAATGGTACTCAAAGTAAGCATCCACACCATTAACTGGTGTGATGCCTCTTGCAATGACGCATTCTCTATCATAGTAACAATCTTCAATCATTGCCGCGATTTTCGCTTCATTAATCCCAATCTTCACTCCTGCAAGCTTAATGATATCCATAACCTCATCCATTTTATAAGGTACTTCATAAGCTGGTGTAGGAAGAAGGAGATAAGCTTCCATCTCATCATATGAAATTCTCACTTTAGGGTCTTTCTGTAATGAAACTTCCATTTTCTCTCCATCTACTATCTCTTGTGTTTATAGCTATAAAAATTATAACATTTCCCACTACATCTGTGCAAGACGTTCGTTATAACTAGTTAAACTGTAACAATCTCTCCACTACTTGAGCCATCATTTGTTCGTACTTAGCAAGTTTATCTTTTTCTTCCTGAACCTTTTCTGGCTTCGCGTTATTTAAGAAACGTTCATTAGAAAGCATACCCTTAGAACGAGCAAGTTCTTTTTCTAATTTTTCTTTTTCTTTCATCAGACGTTCTTTTTCTTTCTCAAAGTCTACCAAATCCTCTAATGGAAGGTAAATTACAGCACCTGGAATCACAACGGAAACCGCATTGTCAGAAATACCATTCTTATCAGCCTGTACTGCAATTTCATTTGTAAATGCCAAGTTTACATATACTTCTTTATTTGCATCGAATGTACCGCGAAGCGCTTCATCTTCTGATACAATAAAGAGTTTTGCTTTTCTTGAAGGTGGAACATCCATTTCACTACGAACATTACGAACGCCTTTTACAAGGTCCTTGCAATGTTCAATAGCAGCTTCTTCTGCTGGGAAATTCCATTCTTCTTTGTATTCTGGCCATTTAGCAAGCATAACAGTTTCTTCTTCTGACTGAAGTGTGCAGAAGATTTCTTCTGTGATAAATGGCATATATGGATGAAGAAGTTTTAACGCTTCTGTAAGTACAGTCTTAAGTGTCCAAAGAGCTGCATTTGCAGATACTGGATCTTCATCTTTCTTGTAGGTACGAACTTTTGCAATTTCAATGTACCAGTCACAGAATTCATCCCAGATAAAATCATATACTTTCTGTACTGCAATACCGAGCTCGTATTTATCCATATTTTCTGTTGCATCTTTTGCAAGTGAATTTACTTTTGAAAGAATCCACTTATCTGCAGCATGGAGCTCATCCATAGAAGGAGTCTTGATTTCCATACCCTCTAAGTTCATCATGATGAAACGAGATGCATTCCAAACTTTGTTTGCAAAGTTACGAGATGCCTCTACTCTTTCCCAGTAGAAACGCATATCGTTACCTGGTGCATTACCTGTGATAAGTGTAAGACGAAGTGCATCTGCACCATACTTATCAATAACTTCAAGTGGGTCAATACCGTTTCCAAGAGACTTACTCATCTTACGACCCTGTGAGTCGCGAACTAAACCATGGAATAATACTGTATGGAATGGTGCTTTTCCCATCTGTTCGTAACCAGAGAATATCATACGAATAACCCAGAAGAAAATAATGTCGTAACCTGTAACTAAGACATCATTTGGATAGAAATAATCCAAATCTTCTGTTTTTTCTGGCCAGCCTAAAGTTGAGAATGGCCAAAGTGCTGATGAGAACCATGTATCAAGTGTATCTGGATCCTGATCCATTCCTTTATGACCACATTTTGGACAAACTTCTGGATTTTCATGAGCTACAACCATTTCTCCACATTCTGGACAGTAGTACGCTGGTATTCTGTGTCCCCACCAAAGCTGACGAGAAATACACCAGTCACGGATATTGTCTGTCCAGTTGAAGTATGTCTTGTCCATACGTTTTGGAAGAAGTTCGATTTCGCCATTTTTCACGCCATCTACGGCTGGCTTAATCATTTCATCCATTTTTACGAACCACTGCTGTTTAATCATTGGTTCTACTGTTGTACCACAACGGTCATGTGTACCTACGTTATGAGAATGTGGTTCTACTTTTACAAGAAGACCCATTTCTTCTAAGTCAGCAATGAGTGCTTTACGGCATTCATAGCGGTCCATACCTACATATTTGCCAGAAAGCGCATTCATAGTAGCATCATCATTGATTACTACAATTTCTTCTAAGCCATGACGTTTACCAACTTCAAAGTCGTTAGGGTCATGTGCAGGTGTAATCTTAACACAGCCTGTACCAAATTCTTTATCTACATAAGAGTCTGCAATAACAGGAATTTCTCTATTTGTTGTAGGAAGGATAAGTGTCTTTCCAATTAAATCTTTGTATCTGTCATCTTCTGGATTTACAGCTACTGCAGTATCACCAAACATAGTCTCTGGACGAGTAGTTGCAACTTCTACAAATCGGCCTTCTTCACCTACTACTGGGTAGTTGATATGCCAGAAAAATCCATCCTGTTCTTCATGTTCTACTTCTGCATCAGAAATTGATGTTTTACATACTGGACACCAGTTTACGATACGAGAACCTTTATAAATCCAACCTTTATCAAATAATTTAATAAACACATCCTGTACTGCATGAGAACAGCCTTCGTCCATTGTGAAACGTTCTCTTTCCCAGTCAGCAGATGAACCTAATTTCTTTAACTGTTTGATAATACGTCCACCGTATTCTTCTCTCCAGTCCCAGCATTTTTCAAGGAAGCCTTCACGGCCTAAATCAGCCTTATCAATGCCCTGTTCTTTCAAGCTTTCGATAACCTTTACTTCTGTTGCAATCGAAGCATGGTCTGTACCTGGCTGCCAAAGTGCATTATATCCCTGCATTCTCTTATAACGAATTAAGATATCCTGCATTGTATTGTCAAGGGCATGTCCCATGTGAAGCTGTCCTGTAATATTTGGTGGAGGCATAACAATTGTAAATGGTTTTTTACTGCGGTCTACTTCTGCATGAAAATAACCATTATCTTCCCACTTTTTATAAAGTCGATCTTCGATGTCTTTTGGATCATAAGTTTTGTTTAATTCTTTACTCATTTTCTTTTTCCTTTCTATTACGAAAAAAATCGCCCTTCTGTGCATTGCACAAAAGGGCGTAATTAACGCGGTACCACCTTCATTCATGTCGGCACATTCACATTGTGAATTGTGCGAACACCTCATGTCCGTTAACGGGGACAAAGCGGAATCACTTACTTTACCCAGACACATGCGTCATAATGCACGTTCAGTGATTCGGTTCAAAAGCTACCTTCCATAAGTCAATCTTCAAAACATCTTCCAGCCGATGGATGTTTCTCTCTGGGAAGTCTTGTTATGTACTCCTCTTTCTCACTACCTTTTACATATTTCTATATCGTTTTATTATTCTTCTTCGCCATCCTCATCATCTACAATTCCTGCTACCGATGAAGCAACTGTTGACGTTACTGTAATCACAACAACGATCACAATTAAAAGAATAAATGCCATAAATCCAAATAAAAACCCTTCAGGCGTCATAAGCTCTTCTCCTATCACCTATTATAAAATCCTATAATCAGATTTCAATTTCTAGTATTATACCACAACAAATTGCAATCCGCAAGAATTAGAGAAGTCTTTACCCAATTTTAATATCCTGAATTAATCACTTACTATTACTTAACAATTTTCTTTATAATGTATTTCTCAATTGGCACAACATATTTATTAGCAAACACTAGTAAAATAGCCGAATAAATATAAACACTCAATGGATTTGGTAAAAATAGGGTATATCCAATAATGGCAAAAAGGCAAGTTGCCATTGTTTTTACAACATATTCACATCCACATAAATACAAAGTATTACGCCCAATTTCGCTGAATATATCCACATCCTCTAACAAACGTGCAATTACAAAAAATCCCCATATTACAGTACAAGAACTAAGAAGTGGTAAAATAACTACGATTGCGTTTGCAAAAGGCAGATAGGAAAACAAATCTATACCCAAATATGCACATATCGAATATACAACAGCTAATACACCGGATATTCCAAAGCCAAGTTTTTTAGCCTTTGTGTCCATTTTAAATAATTTAACCACATATGGGAATGCAACATATCCTATTGCATAGCAAATGATATAAAAGAATGCACTATCCACATTATATGGCCATGAAGGACGAAACAATGGACTTGGATCCATTACATTAATTGAAACCATATATAAGACAAAGCATACCGCTATTACTAACGCTTTCAACCTAAGTCGCTTGATAAAAAAGAACATGAGCTGCATTACAAATAAACATGTTAAGAACCATGATGATGCAGCTGGAAAAGTGTTTCTTATAACCCCTAATCCTACCTCAAGCATCATTCCCGAAATAAACATAGAGTCATAATTGCAATAAATAAATGTAATAACAGCTGCTATTGCCGCAAATACCCAGAAAGGTATCATAATTGTCTTTACTTTCTTAATAAAGTATTTTAAAAAATTAGTCTCTTTGTTATAGTTTTCCATACAGCCTGCAGTTAAAAAAAACAGCGGAACAACATGCGTTAAAAGAAACGGATAACTTCTTCCAGCCTGTTCTCCAAAATGCAGCACATATATTCCGTACATCCCAAAACATTTTGCAATGTCTACCCATTTAATTCTTTCGTTCATTCTTACCTCTTTCTCAAGTCCAACTTAATCTTACAAATGGAAATAATTTCAAACACATTTAATATCATAACACAAAATTCCCTATTATCAAATAGGGAATTTCTACCATAATATACATATCATTACGACTTGAATTGTTCAAAATTCAATCCGCTATCTGCATACCAGTCACATCCATATGAAATTTTTCTCTTAAGATTAATTCAGAAATAGGCACAATTTCATAGCCCTGCTCTTTCAACTTCACCAGCATAGCATCTAACGCCTCAGCAGTGTACTTTGCACCATTATGACAAAGTATAATAGAACCCCCACCCAATGAATCATGATCACATACATTCGAAATAATCCTTTCCGGCTCATAATCCTTCCAGTCCAGACTATCTACATCCCATTGAATCGGAAAATATCCTACTTCATAACAAGTACGAATGACATCATTGTTATATGCACCATAAGGCGGACGAAATAACTCCATTTCATATCCTGTTAACTCTTTCACTTGATTATGAACTTCTAAAATTTGTTCCCTCTGCTTCTCCTTTGTAAGCTTTGTCATATCAGGATGCGATGCACTATGATTTCCCAAATCATGTCCTTTTTCCACTAAAATCTTCACACATTCCGGATATTTCTCTACCCATTCGCCTGTCATAAAAAATGTAGTCTTTATCTGATGTTTATCTAAAATCTCCATAATCCGATTAAAATCTTCTGCTCCCCAAGCTGCATCAAAACTAATAGCAAGCTTTTTATCATCCCTTTTTACAGAATAAATTGGAAGTTCACGGTCACCATATGTACTACTTACTACCATTACATCTTCGCCCAGATACACTGCGAATAATAAGCACATAAAAAGAGCCAAAGACTGAATCCACACTCCGGTATTCATCCATGACTCTTTTATCTTTTTAATAAAATGATTTATATTGTTTTTCATAGAGTCCCTCTGAAAGGTTTTACTCTATTCTATGTATCTCTTAACCTAAAAATACAATTTAATATTATAATCTAGAGATAAAATCCAACACGATTTCAATAGAAACAACTGCTGCTTTTTCTGCAAAAGTCTGGTAATCCATTGCTCCGCCATCACCATCAGAAATTGAACGAAGCACCGCAAATGGTACATTGTTAACAGTACATACATGACCAATACTTCCGCCTTCCATTTCAGCCGCAATCGCTCTAAAATCACTGCGAACCTGCGCTTTCTTTGCCGGATCATGCATAAATAAATCTCCTGTAGCGATTGGTCCCGTCACATAATTAATGCCTTTATCACGAAGGCAGTCACATAAAAGATTTTTCATCTTTTCGTCTGTTGGGAAATAAATCTGGTTCAAACCAGAAATAAGACCAACTGGATCACCAAGTGCAGAAGTATCCATATCATGCTGGAACACATCACTTGCTACCGCCACATCAAGTACGCTTAAATCCTTTGTAAGTGTACCTGCTACACCAACATTGATTACCATATCTGGATTATATTTTAAAATCATTGCTTCTGCACAAATTGCAGCAAACACTTTTCCTACACCGCATACTGCAGCTACAACTTCCACATCGCCGATATTACCAGAAACAAAATTTACACCACTTACACATTCTGTGGTCTGGTTTTCCATTGCCTCTTTTAAGTTATCTACTTCCATCTGCATTGCGCCGATAATACCAATTTTCATCTACTTTCCCTCGTACTTTCTTAACGTAACATTATGCTGGATACGAAAAATCCCCATTTACTTGTGAATTTAAAACAGCTAGATATCTAATAGCCTCTACCTTCGCTAAGTCTAAATCAAGGTTTTCATAATTTCCACACTCAATCGCAGACGCCCCAAACACTGGGCCTTCATACGCTATAATTTGTTCTAAAATCTTCTTCGTTAAAACAAAAACCTGTCGTGGCTCTAAATCTTTTACCAAGAAATAAAATCCTGTCTGACATCCCATTGGTCCAAAATATACTACCTTTTCTGCAACCTCAGAATTACGTGCAAAGGTTGCAAACATATGCTCCAAAGAATGCATAGTTGCATTGTCCATATAATCACCATTATTTGGTTTTCTTGTTCGAAGATCATAAGTGATTACATTATCATCTTCACGCGAAATATAAAATCCTGGTTTTAAAATATTATGATTAATCTGGAAGCTTTTAATCTTTTCCATAATGTTCTCCTTACTTTGCAAACTTTTCAAACTGTGCTAAGTACTGTTCAAATACATTAAGTGCATCATCAATTGGAGCAGGACTACTCATATCTACGCCAGCATCTTTTAACAAATCAATTGGATCTTTTGAAGAACCACCACTTAAGAAACTGTTGATATAACGGTCTACAGCCGGTTTACCTTCTTCTAAAATCTTCTTAGAAAATGCTATCGCAGCAGAATATCCTGTTGCATACTGATATACATAGAATGAAGTGTAGAAATGAGGAATTCTCATCCATTCATAATCAATTTCTTCATCCACAATAATATCTGGACCATAATATAATACATTTAAATCATGATAAATCTGACAGAGAGCTTCTTTTGTAAGATTTTCACCCTCAGCAAGTTTTTTGTGAACAATCATTTCAAACTCTGCAAACATAGTCTGACGGAACAATGTTGCACGGAAGCTTTCCAACTGATGATTAATTAAATACTTACGGTCTTTTTCATCTTCTGTTGTTTCCAACAAATGATGCATAAGAAGTGCCTCATTACAAGTAGATGCTACTTCTGCTACAAAGATTAAATACTCTGCATAAGTAAATGGCTGATTCTTTGTTGAATAATAAGTATGCATTGCATGACCCATTTCATGTGCAAGCGTAAACATACTGTCCATAGTGTCCTGATGGTTCAAAAGTACATATGGATGTGTACCATATGCACCCCAAGAATATGCACCACTACGTTTGTTTTCATTTTCAAATACATCCACCCAGTCACGATCCATTCCAGCAGAAGCAACTGACACATATTCTTCACCCATTGGTGCAAGTGCAGCTTTTACGATTTCTTTTGCTTCATCATATGGATAACGTTTGCCTGTTTCTTCTACTACTGGCACATAAATATCATACATATGCAAATGTTCTACACCAAGCATTTTCTTACGAATAGCCATATAACGATGCATTGCTGGAAGGTGTTTGTGTACAGTTTCAATCAAATTATCATATACACTTTCAGGAATATTACCTTCATCCAGATGCATTGCACGCACACTTGGATAATTACGCATTTTTGCATAGAAATATTCCTGTTTTAACTGTGCCGTAAATATTGCTGCAACGGTATTGCTTCTCTTCTGGTATTCTTTATACAATCCTCGGAATGCTTCCTTGCGCATGCTTCTGTCTTTTTCCTGTAATAAAGACACAAAATTACCATGTGTAATCTGAATACGATTACCCTCCACATCTGTAATAGAAGGGAATCTAATATCCGCATTATTAAACATCGAGTAGATATTATATGGCGCAACTGCCATATCCTTTGCCTGTGCCAAAATGCCTTCTACCTCTTCCGAACGAGTATGTGCTTTTGCACGCATGATTTCTTCGATTAATCTGCGGTATTTTTCTAAACCTGATTCATCTTTGAAAAACTGCTCTAATGTAGCCTCATCCATAGCCAGAATTTCTGGATTCATAAATGAAGTTGCACTATTTACAGCAACCATAATATTATCTGCTTTTGCAGAATAACCCTGATATTTAGAAACCGCAGTATCTTC
>JAFQWG010000063.1 GCA_017407605.1 Agathobacter sp.
CCTACTAACTGGATTTTTTCACCTTTCTTTAATTCTTCTGCAACAACATCTGTAAATGCTTTTAAAGCTGCTTCTGCATCTTTTTTAGAGAGCTGTGCTTTTTCAGCCATAGCTGCAACTAATTCTGTTTTGTTCATGTTAAATTCCTCCTCTGGATTTCATTTATCATAATTCGAGTTGCTTTCCCAAATTACCTGTATTTATATTTATACTTCGTTTTATAAGGTTTGTCAAGAAAAAACCCCAGATTTTAAGCCATTTTTAGCCATTATTTGTCACAAAAAACGTCATAAAATTTTGTAAAATTTGATGATTGCTTTTTATATCAAAAAGTGCTTATTCTACCGAATTTTCGACATCTTCTGAATTTGACTCGGAATCTTCTTCTGTTTCTTCCTCGGAATCTTCTTCCGTTTCGGCCTCCTCATCTTCTTCCAAGTCAATCTCAATCGTAGCCTCTGGCGAGTTGACTGACAAGTACTTCTTCCATGTATCACAGCCAGGAGCTTCAATTGCAATCTGATGTACACCGTAAGTTAACTCAACTCCCTGTGTATGGTCAATGAGTTCACGGTCTACATAAACTGATACATCTTCGACACCAATTTCGAATTTGACGATGCCCTTCTTCTTGCCTTCGCCTTTTAATTCTTCCAAATCAATTTCTGTGGTTTCCCCACGCACAATTTGA
This sequence comes from Agathobacter sp., assembly GCA_017407605.1. GTDB lineage: Bacteria > Bacillota > Clostridia > Lachnospirales > Lachnospiraceae > Roseburia. Next base: position 692 of record JAFQWG010000063.1, read on the forward strand.
ATCTCAGCGGTGCCACCCCAGCCATCATTTGCAACCTTTAAGGTATAAGTACCTTCTGGCACTTCCATATCCATATTCTGTGTAATAATTGCAAAAATATTATTATTTAACTGTAGAAAGCTTCCTTCAAACACCTCTGTGTTATTCAAGGAAAGCGTGCCATGTCCAGTCGTCACAATGACAGAAAGAATTTTTTTATCTTTTCCAACAACAGTAAGCACATCATCTTCTGAGATTTGTGATACATTAATTCTCTCACCATTTGAGAAAATATAATAGCGGTCTAAAATAGAATACTTGGTATCCGCTATTGTAAAAACTCCTTTCTCACTATCAATAGAAAAACGCTTTACGCCTTCATATTCCCACACTTCGCCAGAAAGACTGATTTCTTTTAAACAGCCACTGCTATCTCTATCGCCCACTTCTACAATTCTTCCTGAAATAAATTCTGATGGTGGAATATAGTCTCCATATTTGTTTTTAAACTGTGTCATAAGGTCATAGCTATAGTAGTGCTCCAAGCCTGTTTCATACGAATACAAGGTCAAAGTTTCCTCTAACACATCATTTCTCATAATAAGATAGAGCGGTGTTCCTTCCACCTCTGTCTGGGTATCCTCCGTGACCACATCCTCCCCTTGTGATTTCCCGCAGCCCACCAGACCACATACCATAAGCACCAATATCACTACATATAAAATTAACTTTTGTAAATATCTTTTTCTCATAGGTCAAGTATACATGATTCTCATAATTTTTTAAATAAGTTTTCCATGAAATTTAATCGTGCCTGCTCTTGTTCAATTACCTTTTTAAGCTTATCGATATCCCTTCCAGATATCCATGCTTTTCTAGAATTGATATAATGATTGGTTATCTTCCAAAACTTTTCTGGGAAAAGAAGTAGCCCATATAGCTGACACATATCTTCTTTGGATAAGCTATAATGTTTATCATACACTTCAATCAGTCGCATTCCTAATGCAGTATCCCAGCTCGTCTTTTCCAACATTTTACGCAAAAAATTTGCTAAATCCATTACGCTCCAGCTGTACATGAAGTTTTCGAAATTCACCATGTACCACTTATTCTCTCGATATATCACATTATGCTGATTAAACTCGCCATGACAGATGTCACATTTGGGATTTTTCTGAGAGATTTTTTCTAATTCCTTCATGGAAGCTTCGGCCGTCACAAGCATTGGCAAAAAATGCTTCATATATATCTGTTCAAACTCATTCTTCTTTTTTCTATTTTTTATATAATTTTTTACTTTTACCAATTCTCGGTAATGTCTTTGTCTACTGTCTATCACATTCCCGATGGATTCTTTCATACGCTCTGGCACACAGTTCTGCACCATCTGAGAAACCTTATGATAATTCGCAAGCAATGCAACCGCTTCTTCCATCTCTGTTATCTGCCCCGTATTTAACTCTATACCGGGAAAATAGTCTTTTAGTAAAAACCGCTCTCCCGTTCCTTCTTCCTCTGTTATTGCTTCGCCTTTTGCATTTGCCATAATCTGCTCTACAATAAATCCATTTTCTTGCAATAAGTTTAAGTATGTTCTTAAAAACTCTCCCTTTTCTTTTGAACCACTGAAAGGAAGTAAGACTTTCATCCCCTGATTGGTACTACAAATATAGCTGCCCCTTCCTTTGACAACCTCATTTACTTCTATTTCATACTGCGATAATATCGCATCTGTTTGATTATACAAAAAACCCCTCCATATGATTCACTTAGTATCTGTTTATCATATGAAAGGGGTTGCTAACTTATTCGCTCGTTCTAATAACTTTTCTCTGTCATTCAGTCGAGGGTCATTTAATACGATTTCAAATAACAAATCCAGTACGACGCCGATTTCTTCTCCAGGCTTCATACCCATTGCAATTAAATCGCTTCCGTTTACGGATAAGTCTCTTTTATTTACACAGTGATTATTTTCAATCACTTCTTTGTATGCTTTTTCAAGCTCGTCCACATAGCCCATTTTAGATTCAAATTCGTACTCACTCTGTCCTAGAATATCTGCACGTTTAATTTCTATCATGGCTGGCATGTGTTCTAATCCAATCTGGCTAATACGACGGCGTACCAAGGCTTTGTTGTCCATTGGTGGTCTATCATCATGATGGCGTATCATACGATACACATAGTCAATCGTGGCATTATCAAATTTCAGACGTTTTAAGATACCTCTTGCCATATCGGCTCCCGCCTGTGTATGCCCTACAAAGTGATCAAATCCTCTATCATCTGTTGTAAGCACGACTGGCTTTGCCAAATCATGCAAAAGCATAACAAGACGAAGATTCTTATCTGGACGAATATTCTGCATAGTTACAATGCTATGCTCACCTACCGTATATTTGTGATGATGGTTGTTCTGTACTGTCTCCATCGCCACATCAAACTCTGGCATAAATACTTTTGTAAGTCCAAGTTCATACGCTATGCGAATTTCTTCTGGATGATCGGATACGATAGTTTTAACCAGTTCTACCGCAATACGTTCCTTACTTACTTTTGCAAGGGTAGGAGCAAGTTCTCTTATTGCTTCTTTTGTTTCCTCTTCGATTGTAAAACCAAGCTGAGCGGCAAATCTTACCGCACGAAGCATACGAAGTGCATCCTCTTTAAAACGTTCTCTTGGATTACCCACACAACGGATTACTTTATTTTCTAAGTCTTTTACACCGTCAAATTCATCCACTAATCCCACACGCTCATTATACGCCATAGCATTAATGGTAAAATCGCGGCGTTTCAAATCTTCGACAAGATTTGCCGTAAAAGTCACATCTTTTGGGTGACGGCCATCCTCATACTCGCCGTCAATACGATAGGTTGTAACTTCATAGCCATTTTTTCCCATCATAACAGTAACCGTACCATGCTGGATTCCTGTATCAATCGTATGGGAAAACAACGCTTTTACTTCTTCTGGTTTTGCCGAGGTGGTTACATCCCAATCTTCTGGCATACGAAATAGGAGAGTGTCTCGTACACACCCTCCTACCGCAAAGGCTTCGTAGCCATTTGCTTCCAGAATCCCTATAATGTTTTTCACGTCTTCTGGCAGCTTTATCATGTAACCCCCATAAACCTTTCTCCTAATGAAAGGTATAAAATCTTAGTATGCTTTGCCCCAGTATACCAATTTGTGTGCTGGTTTTCCGCAACATACACATACATCGGAAATCTGTTCCTGATCATCAAATGGCATACAACGGCTTGTTACACCTGTATCTTCTTTAATCTTAAGTTCGCAGTCTAAACCTTCACACCACATACCACGAATGAAACCAGTCTTGCTTTCTGCTTTCTGTACAAATTCAGCATAATTGTGTGCATCTGTAATGTGGCTAGCTAAGAACTCTTTCGCTCTTGCGAGCATATCTGCCTGCATAGTATCTAAGATTTCTGCAAGCTTTGTATTTAATTCATCAAGCGATACTACAATCTTTTCTCTTGTATCACGACGAACAACTACACACTGATTGTTTTCGATATCCTTTGGTCCGAGTTCTACACGAACTGGGATACCCTGGATTTCCTGTTCTGCAAACTTCCAGCCTGGTGTCTTGTCTGTTGCATCGATTTTTACGCGGAAGTCTTTTGCAAGTGCTTCTTTTACATCATATGCTTTGTCAAGTACGCCTTCTTTTTTCTGCTGGATTGGCACTACCATTACCTGTGTAGGTGCAATTCTTGGTGGAAGTACAAGACCGGAATCATCACCGTGTACCATGATAATTGCGCCGATAAGTCTTGTAGACATACCCCATGATGTTTCGTGGCAGTACTGTAATTTATTTTCTTTGTCTGTGTACTGGATACCAAATGCTTTTGCAAATCCATCACCAAAGTTGTGGGATGTACCAGACTGCAATGCTTTACCATCGTGCATAAGAGCTTCGATTGTATAAGTAGCTTCTGCACCAGCAAATTTTTCTTTGTCTGTCTTACGGCCTTTTACAACTGGAATCGCAAGTACTTCTTCTAAGAACTGTGCATAAAGGTTTAACATCTGTACGGTTCTTGCTTCTGCTTCTTCTGCTGTCGCATGTACAGTATGTCCTTCCTGCCATAAGAATTCTGAAGAACGAAGGAATGGACGAGTAGTCTTTTCCCAACGTACTACAGAACACCACTGGTTATATACCATAGGTAAATCTCTATGAGACTGAACTGTCTTTGCAAAAAGTTCACAGAATAAAGTTTCTGATGTAGGTCTTACACAGAGTCTTTCCTGTAATTCTTCCAAACCACCATGTGTAACCCAAGCTACTTCTGGTGCAAATCCTTCTACATGATCTTTTTCTTTCTGAAGAAGGCTTTCTGGAATGAACATTGGCATGTAAACATTCTGTACACCTGTTTCTTTAAATCTAGCATCTAACTGCTTCTGAATATTTTCCCAGATAGCGTATCCGTTAGGCTTAAAAATCATACATCCTTTTACAGATGAATAATCCATTAATTCTGCTTTTTTCACAACGTCTGTATACCATTGTGTGAAGTCTTCTTCTCTCGAAGTGATGGCTTCTACTAATTTCTTGTCGTTTGCCATAACTAATCTCCTCTTTTCCAATTAACGTATTAAATAATGATAGACAAAATAGGGCGAATTGTCAAGATATCGCCCTATTAGTTA
>JAFQWG010000008.1 GCA_017407605.1 Agathobacter sp.
ATGGAAGACAATGGTCCTTGGCTTGACAACTTCCATGCAAAACATCCAACCATCTGTCTTGGTGTATCTGAATACGGTGGTGAAGGTATCATGACATAACATGGTCCGGAACCAAAATGTAAAGACTACAGTGAAGATTATCAGGCACTTTATCATGAACATATGGCAAAAGTTCTTGATGAAAGACCATGGATTTGGTCAAGCCATGTATGGAATATGTTTGACTTCGGTTGTGCAGCACGTGACGAAGGTGGCGTAGCAGGACGTAACAATAAAGGTCTTGTATCTATGGACAGAAAGACTAAGAAAGACAGTTACTATATCTACAAAGCATACTGGAATCCAGAACCAATGGTTCACCTTTGCGGAAAACGCTATGCACAGCGTGCTGGTGAAGAAAGAGAAATCAAGGTTTACACAAACCAGGATAGCGTAACTCTTTACTTAAACGGTGAAGAAGTAGCTACACAGGCTCCAGTTGATCACATCTGCAAATTTAATGTTGCATTAAAAGATGGATACAATATCTTCATGGCAGTTGCTGGCGAATGTAAAGATACTATGACTATTGAAAAAGTAGACGTAGAACCAGAAATCTATACACTTCCAGGACAGGATGAAGGCGAAGGCGGAGCTGCAAACTGGTTCGTAGCTGAAGGTGATGTTGATTTAGATGATGATACTCCAATGGAATTCCCAGAAGGAAAATTAAGCATCAAATCTACAATCGGCCAGATTTACAAGAACGAAGAAGCATGGGCATTCTTCTCAGAAATGTCAGGCGGAAAACTCGGTCCAGATATGCCAATGTGGGGCATGATGGAAAACTTTGCAGTTGAAATGATGATGGGTATGGCAGGTAACGTACCAGAATCAGCAATCAAAGCTTTAAATAAGAAATTGAATCAGTATGATGTAGTTGAATAATCAATTGCATAAAATTTTCAAAAAAGACCACTCCAATAGGGGTGGTCTTTTTGTGCTTTTTATAGTAAAATAATATGTAATAGTGTGCATTGGTAAAAGGCAGGAAAAAGCCTGTTGGGGGATTTAAAATGGGTGAAAAGAAAAGACCGACAATTGTTATTATGGCGGGAAATGCGGAGTCGGAATATTTTGCCAAATTAGTGGCGGGATTTCGCAATTGTGCAAAAGAAGAAGATGTCAACTTAATCTTTTTGATGGGGCCACATATTCCACGTTATTGTAAAGATATTTTATCAGGATCATTTGCGTGGGATTATGATTATCAGTTTCATACGGTATACGATTATGTGCATTTTATCAAGCCAGATGCTATTATTGTAGCGTATGGTTCTTTGTCTCATTTTAAGAGCGTTCCGGATGTAGATGAATTTGTTGCTCGCTTCAAAGGTATTCCTACTTTGGTGTTGGGCGATTATGTAGATGACCCAGAGGTACCTCATCTAATTGGAGGTAACTATAGTGGTATGCGTGAGTGTATCCGACATCTGGTAGAGGATCATGGATATCGAAAAATTGGTTTTGTAGGAGGTCCACTCCGCAATTATGATTCAAATAGACGTATCAAAGCATATAAAGATGTGTTGACCGAGCATGGCATTGAAATAGATGAAGACTTAATCGTACATGGTAACTATACGGAGCATGTAGAGCCTGAGGTAGAATATTTGCTGGATCATCATCCTGATATAGAGGCAATTGCATTTGCAAATGATAATATGGCAAAGGCTGGATATAAAGTATGCGCGGCTCGAGATTTAGTGGTTGGACATGATATTGCGATTACAGGATTTGATGATGGAGATATTGCAAAAGGATTGGAACCAGCGCTTAGTAGTGTTGCGCACAGCAGTTATTTGTTTAGTTATAGAGCAGTTCGTGCTGCACTCAAGTTATGCAGGGGAGAAAAACTAGAGTCTGAAGAATTGAAGGCGTTTTTCCACAAAAGAGAATCTTGTGGGTGTAAGTTTGCTCTAAATGAAACAAGACGAGTAAAAACATTGGTGGAATTAAGAGAATATATTGCTAGTCGTGTGGAAATTATCACGGATGAGTTGTTTTCTACGATTCCATATGAAAAAGATAAGAGTCAGTATAGAGAATCGCTGGGAGCATTTTATGATGAAGTAATTCATAAGGTGTTTGAGCAGTCTGTGCCAGAAGAATATAGTGAAAAGATGCAGCGTAGTTTAAAGAAATTGTGTCAGCATCCGTTTATCTCGAAACGTTTCTTGTTGGAATATGTAGAAAAAACCATGTTTGAGCTTATGGATTTTGCGGATGATGAACAAAAACAGGCAGCGCTTAATTCTATCTTGCGCTCTATTCGACAGTACATTCATTCACAGGAAGTAAATGGAGTGCAGCAGACCAATATTGAGCTAGAACGAAAAATGTGGTTCCTTCCTTCTTTTACAGTAGATTTAATTAATTCAAATTCAGATATGGAAGAAGAAATGTACTACATTATGAATCGCTTAAAAGCAATGGGAATACGCAGTAGCTATGTTTATTTTTATAAAGATGGTGTTTCCCACAAGAGCGGAGAGAGTTTTGAACTTCCTGAGACCATTTATCTAAACGCATATTACAATGAAAAAGAAATGGTTTATTATAAGCCAAAACATAGATTACCAATCTCGACCACGAGTGGTGATTTTATGCAGTTTTTACAGGATGATAAAGCACGTTTTTACACAGCGTTTGTTTTGTTTGCTGGAGAAGAACAGTATGGAATGATTCTTTGTGAGGCAGATCAGAAAGAATATTCGTTTATGTTAAGCTGTAGTATGCAGCTTGGTTCGCTTCGTCGAATTGTTGATATGAATATGCGAGAGCGCATGATGCAGCAAGAGCTGGAAGAGAAGAATAGAATTCTGAGTGTGATTTCTACACATGATGAGCTCACGCAGCTTTTGAATCGACGAGGTTTTATGGAAAATGCGATTGAACTAATCCGTGAACATGAAGGGGAAAAAGCATATTTGATATTTGCAGATGTGGATCACTTGAAGGAGATTAATGACTGCTTTGGACATGCAGCTGGCGATTTTGCCATATCGACGGCTTCTGACTATCTTAGAAAATGTTCGCCAGAAGGTGCGATAGTAGGTAGAATAGGCGGAGATGAGTATGTATCTATGTTCCTTGCGCCAAGTGAAGAAAATGAAAAGTCTTATGTGAATATAGTGAAGGAATATGCAGCTGAGTTTAACAAGAACTCGACACAACCATTTTATGTGGAAATGTCGGTTGGTGTTCATCCGTTTGTGTGTGATCCAAAGGCAGATTTGTCAGATATATTTAAATATTCAGATGCAGTATTATACGAGCAGAAGAGTAAACGTCGTGCGAGTGTCAAAAAATAAAGAAATATAGGATGTAATTATGGCAAAAAAATATTATGCAGTGCGTGTAGGAAAAACTCCTGGCATTTATATGACATGGGAGGACTGCAAGAGTATGGTGGATGGATATCCGGGAGCAAAATACAAAGGTTTTTCGAGCCTTGCAGAAGCAGAAGCATTTTTAGAGGGCGTTTCCTATCGACAGATGGAAATGACAGAGGAATCAGGAACTGAGCTTGCAACAGTAAAGGATACTGACGAAATATACGCTTTTGTGGATGGGTCTTACAATGAGACTACAAAGGTGTATGGATATGGTGGCTTTCTAATTGCCAATGGACAGAAATACATTTTGCAGGGGCAAGACACAGATGAAGAAATGGCTGCTATGCGAAATGTAGCAGGAGAAATCGCAGGTTGTATGGCTGCTGTGAAAAAGGCGTTAGAGTTAGGTTTGTCGAAGTTAAATATCTACTATGATTATAGTGGTATTGAGATGTGGGCAACTGGAGGTTGGAAGCGTAATAAAACAGGCACCATTGCTTATTATGATTATATGCAGTCTATAAAAGATAAAATAGAAATACACTTTGTAAAAGTAAAAGGTCATTCGGGCATAGATGGTAATGAAGAAGCTGACCGATTGGCAAAAGATGCAGTTGGGATAGAGTGCTAAAAGGGGAGTAGTTATATGTCGCAATCAAATAGTTTGAAAAAGAAAACATGGTCATTGCAGTCTATGCAATTGAAAACATGTGCATTAAATAATATGCCGGATCCGATGTTGATATTTGATAGTAATGATTGTCTGCAGATGTACAATGATGTGGCAGAACGTATGCTCAAGATTCCTTCAAATTATACATTAGATGAGTATGTAAAGGATCATGGGTTAGGATATGCACATGACGTAAAAGAAGGTAAAAAAGATAAAACAAAAGAGTTTATTCGAACAAAAGTGCTGGATGTAGGTGCTTATTTAGTACATGGTAAAGAACTGTGGGATGAAAAAGGTAAATATGTTGGCTTTCTGGTAAATTATACTGATATTACAGCACAGGAGAAATTAAAAGATGAAGCAACGATGTATGCCACAAGAGATCAGTTGACAGGATTATGGAATCGAGATTATTTTTTTGAGATTGCGGCAAAGACAATTCGAGAAAATCCAGAAGAAGAATTTATACTGATTGCATCGGATATTTATCATTTCAAATTGTTCAATCAGATCCTGGGGGCAAATACAGGTGATGATTTGCTTTTAGCTTTTGCACAAGCTTATAGAGAACATTATAAGAGAATGTGGGTGTTTTCTCGTATTGCAGCAGACCGTTTTGCATTATTAATACCAAAGAGTGATTATGATGAAGAAAATCTGCTGAAGATTGTACAGGAAGTATTAGATCGTAAAAATTATTCTCTTAAAGTACATGCTTATTTGGGAATCTATGAGGTGATTGATAGAAGTATCAGTGTTGAAAGTATGTATGACAGAGCTTTTATGGCATTAGAGTCTATAAAGGGTGATTTGGTCAGACATATTGCGTATTATCATGAAGAAATATTAAATGAGAGAATTCATGAGACAACCACCTTAGATGAGTTGGATAGAGCATTGTTAAATGACGAGTTTGTAATTCACTTACAGCCTCAGATTGATATATGGACAGATGCGGTTATTAGTGCAGAAGCATTAATCCGTTGGAATAAGCCAGGTCGAGGAATTGTTTATCCAGGAGAATTTATACCAATTTTTGAAAATAATGGTATGATAGCAAAGTTGGATTATTATGTATGGGTACTGGCGTGTAGACAGTTAAGAAAATGGAAAGAAGAAGGGCATACAGAGCGTTCTATCTCTGTTAATATTTCTGCTAAGGATTTCTATTTAACAGATTTGTACGAGAGTATAACTGGACTTGTGGAAAAGTATCATATTGATCCATCGAGTCTCAAGTTAGAAATCACGGAGTCAGCCTTTGTGCTTGATGTTGATAAGCAGATGGAATTGGTTTGTAAGCTTCAGGAATATGGATTTATAATTGAAATTGATGATTTTGGAAGTGGTTATTCTTCTTTGAATAATTTAAAAGAAATTAAGGCAGATATGCTAAAGATGGATTTGAAATTCTTTGAAAAGACTGCGGATGATAATCGTGCAGAAAAAATTATTTCAAGTATTATCAGATTGGCAAATGATTTGGGTATGCCAGTTATTGCGGAAGGCGTTGAAAGAGAAGAAGATATGCAGATTGTTAAGGCAGCCGGTTGTCAGATGGTTCAGGGATATTACTATGCAAAACCATTGTCAGTAGAGGATTTTGAAGAATTCGTAAGCAAGCGTCCATATGGCAATATGAAAGCTATTATTGATTGTGTAAAAAGTGAAGTGCAGGATTAATCTGTACTATTAGAAAATAAATAACTAGGAGTTAGCAGTGAGTACATTTAATGTTGAGTTAAAAAGAGTAGTAGATGACAGCTACGACATTGAAATAGGATATGATTTAAGCGGTGCATTGGTAAGTGATATTGAGAAAGGTCTTGTTGGTAATGTTCAAAAGTTTGCTGTAATTACAGATAGTAATGTTAGTGAATTGTATGCCAGACCAATTAGTGAAAAATTACTTAGAGCAGGATATGATGTAGACTTGTTTGTATTTCCAGCAGGTGAAAAGAGCAAAACTCGTGAAACAAAGGCCAATATTGAAGATGCTATGCTCGAAAAGAACTATCGAAGAGATTGCTGTATTATAGCAGTTGGTGGTGGTGTTGTAACAGATTTGTCAGGCTTTGTTGCAGGTACTTTTGGACGAGGCGTTCCGTTCATTAATTATGCAACGACGCTTCTTGCAGCTGCAGATGCCTCTGTTGGTGGAAAGACGGCTGTTGATACACCGCTAGCGACAAATTTAATCGGATTGTTTCATCAGCCAAAGAAAGTGTATATTGATATTGCGGCGTGGCGTACGCTTCCAGAGCGCGAAGTGCGAAGCGGTATGGCAGAGACGATTAAGCATGCATGTTTAGCTAGCGAGGATATGTTTGAATTTCTAGAGGAAAACATGGATGACATCATGGCGTTTAAGCCATTTGCCTGCGAATATATTGCAGAGAACAACTGCCAGATTAAGTATAAGGTTGTAATGCAGGATGAGAAAGAAGCGGGACTTCGTGAAGTACTTAACTTGGGACATACGGTAGGCAGAGCGGTAGAAACGGTTAGTGATTATCGCTTGCTTCATGGAGAAGCTGTGGCAATTGGTCTTGTGGCACAAGCAATGCTTTCAGAAAACTTTGGATATATGACGCATGAGCAGGTAGAGCGAGTCGTAGCTCTTGTTGAAAAAGCGGGACTTCCTGTATCGATTCCAGATTATATTGATAAAGAACTGCTTGTAAAGAAATTGTATACGGATAAAAAAGTGCGAAATGGTAAACTTCGTTTTGTATTGCAAAAAGGCATTGGTAATGTAGTAGAGTTTAGTGCTGGGGTGTTTGCGATAGAGGTAGAAGAAGAGGTTGCCAGAGATATAATTATGAAAATGTAACAGTGTATGCTAATAGAAAGGGATATCCAATATGGATATCCCTTTTGTGCTATAAAATTACAATCTGATTTGTAAATTCGTTCATTGGAGCCTGATTGGATTTGCGTGCCAGTGTCTGATAATACAGACTAGAGGCAAATAAATCTTTTTCAAACATTTTATAAGTGCCATAATCCAATTTTGTGGATGCATCTGCTACTTTCGTAATGATTGGAACACTGGCAGTCTTTTTGATTTTAGTAAGAAGTGGTTTTGATTCCTCTCTAAATCCAAGTACACGCAGATATGAAATATATCCAATTGCTTTCCCTATGCTGTAGTCGGCTTGTTTGATGCCGAGCAGGATGTGCAATAGGTTGCGGCTGACTCTGGTGTAGGTCATATCTTTTGATTTTAGTTTTTCTGTAAAGGCATTGACTGAAACATATCCTTTCAAATTCTTGAGAATTTTATTGGAAAAATCATTTGTACAATCAGCAAAGTCGGAATAACCATGGTGCTGTAAGGATAGGAGACAGTAGCCAAGCATTTCTGAGAAATCATCATTTTCAAGAAGTGCATGATTTTCTAACAATGGAAGAAGTATATTGTAAGCTTCTTCAGGCATAGCGGCAGCAATCTTTTCTAAATCACGTTCCGTCTCAGGCATAGCAATTGCTTCACGGATTGCAGATGCAGATGGAAGTGTATGGTCGATATCTGTATCATGATAACCGGCACCCTTGCGAGGGATGAGTATAGGTGTTATGTTGTTTGGCAATGCTTTTAAGTACTCCAAAGCTAGGATGTTATTTGGAGAATCCAAAAGGTCATCTAACTTTTCCTTAGGGAAATGAGGCAGACTTGTAATCAATGCATTTTTTCGTGCAACTGGAAATGCATTTCCAGAACGAATGGAATTGCCTAGTACAGCTCTGTAGACATCTGGTTCTTCTTTTAATATAGAAGAAACCTGTAACAAACTGTCTAAATCATCAGTTTCTGCTCCAAAGCCGAGATGCGTTACGACTCCGGTGCTTGCTAACGTTGCGACACCACCGCCGGCAAAATACTCTGCCGAAGCAGTTGCCCAGATAGTAGGGAGTTCAAATACAAGGTCAGCACCGCATTCCAAGGCCATCTTGGCACGAGAGTGTTTATCGCAAAGGGCAGGAACACCTCTTTGTAAAAAGTTGCCACTCATAGCTACGATGACATAGTCGGCACCCGTTTTTTCTCTGATTTGTTCGATTTGATATTTGTGTCCATTATGAAATGGATTGTATTCTGCAATAATGCCTACGACTTTCATACTATAACCTCGCATAAAAAATGTACCTACAGTATAGCATATTGGCGGAATAAGGGCAAATTTTGTATATTTTTTAATACCTGGTATTTTTTCACTTGTATACACAAAAAATAGGGGGTATAATTATAGTAGTTTTTTAGCGTTTAAAATATTTTTTTGTAAGGAGAAGTAAACTATGAACGTATTAGTAATTAACTGTGGTAGCTCATCACTTAAGTATCAGCTTATTGATTCTCAGACAGAAGCTGTACTTGCAAAAGGTCTTTGTGAAAGAATTGGTATCGATGGACGTCTTATCTATCAGAAAGCTGGTTTAGACAAAGAAGTAACAGAAGCATCTATGCCAACACACAAACAGGCTATTCAGCTTGTATTAGACGCATTAGTAAATCCTACCACAGGAGCAATCGCTGACCTTTCTGCTATTGATGCAGTAGGACATCGTGTTGTACATGGTGGAGAAAAATTTGCTACATCTACAGTACTTACAGACGAAGTTATCGCTGTAATCGAAGAATGTAATGATTTAGCACCATTACATAACCCAGCAAACTTAATTGGTATTCGTGCTTGTCAGGAACTTATGCCAAATGTTCCTATGGTAGCAGTATTTGATACAGCTTTCCATCAGACAATGCCAGACGTTGCCTATACATACGCACTTCCATATGAATACTATGAAAAGTATTCTGTTCGTCGTTATGGTTTCCACGGTACAAGTCACAGCTATGTTTCAAAACGTGCTGCTGAAATTCTTGGAAAAGATGTAAAAGAGCTTAAGACTATCGTTTGCCACTTGGGTAACGGTGCATCTATCTGTGCTGTAAATGGTGGAAAATCAGTAGATACTTCTATGGGTCTTACTCCACTTGAAGGACTTATCATGGGAACACGTTCTGGTGACGTTGACCCATCTATCTTAGATTTTATCGCTCAGAAAGAAAACTTAACACTTTCTGAAGTTATGAACGTACTTAACAAAAAATCTGGTGTGGAAGGTATTTCTGGTGTATCTAGCGACTTCCGTGACCTTGCAGCTGCAGCAGAAGAAGGCAACGATAGAGCAAGA